>JAIXYV010000022.1 GCA_027490055.1 Bacteroidota bacterium
AAAATCTAGCAGCACCATGTTCACAGCGCCCAGAGATGCTGGATTGCCAAAAGAAACACAACGAGGGGATCTGATACCATTAGTTGCACCACCTAATGATTTTGTAAAGGCGGTGTTAAAAGATTCCAGTTCGCCATAGCCTCTGATAGAGTATGGAGAGCTGGTATTGTTCTGAGCAATTGATGCCGTAGCAAGCAAGAGAGAAAGTATGGTAAAAAAATGGGTTTTAATTCTCATTGAGTTTAAGCAGGTGGTATAGTCCTTTGAGCACAAATCCTGGTGCCGCAAATATCTCTTTTTTATAGGGCATTTCAAAATGCGAATAATCGCCGCCGCAAAGCACTGTAATCAGTTCAGGATATTGGGTTTTGAACTGATTGATATAGCCTTCGATTTCGTGTTGCATGCCTTTGATGACTCCCGTTGCAATGGCTGATCGGGTGGAGTTGCCAAGGTCTGGCATTGCTTCTTGTCGTTCAGCTAAAGGCAAACGCTTTGTCATGGTATGCATAGCTTTAAGACGCATGTCTATACCCGGAGAAATATTGCCTCCATTGTAGGTACCATCCTGATGCAATAAATCGATGGTCATGCATGTGCCAATATCAAACACCAAAACGGATTTGCCCGGGAATTCAACAGCTGCCGCAGCCATGGCTGCTATACGGTCGACGCCAAGGGTATCGGGACTGCCATACTGATTCTTAAAAGGTAAAGTACTTTGATAGGTCAGTGAATAGGTTTTGATCCCATTGATAGCTGGCAGGATGGCTTGAGCGACAGAGGCCGACATCAGAGAAGTGACTTGGTGATTCTTTAGCCACTCGACCGCATCGTTGAGTGCGAAAAAATAAGATTGTTCTTTTATGTCGCCTTGTTCATTGAAGATGGCGGCTTTAATGCGCGTATTGCCGATGTCTAAAACTGCTCTGGTCATGCGATGTATTGTTTAATGCTGCCGTGAGGGTAGTGGTGTTCCTTGCCATCAATCTCCAGAATTAACTGTCCGAGTTGATCGCAACCCAGTACTTCTGCTATAATGATTTGATCGTTGATGTCAAAAGCACCCTTGGTACCGAATCCATAGAGCGCTTTATCGAAGTCGGTGCAAATGGTTTGGTTGCCCGTGTTAAGAGAAGAGAGGTATATTAATTCGATGGTTTCGAGAATGTTTTTAAGCAAGAGTTCTCTGTCTGTTTCGGTCCCTTTTAAACCCGAGAGAGAGGTAGCATTCAGGTGCATGATGTGTTCGAAATGCTGATTGACATTGAGTCCGATACCGATGACAGAGTGTTTAAGAGAAGCGCCGCTGAAGTTGTTTTCGACCAGAATACCGCAGATTTTTTTGCCGTTCACCAGGATATCATTGGGCCATTTAATGGCTATAGAATGGTCTGGGAGCTCAGATTTTAATTGCTGATACATGGCAAGCGTGATAATTTTATTGATAGTAAACGGATCAGGGGCCGAATTTGTTACATGTTTAAGGATGATAGAGAACATCAGGTTCTCGAAAGGCTCGCTGATCCAGGATTTGCCGTACTGTCCTCGACCCTTGGACTGGAATTCGGCGATAACAACGGTGCCATTTTCGGCCAGGTTTTGCTTGATTAATTCGAGTGCAAATTCGTTGGTAGAAGCCACCTGGTTAAAATAAATGATATTTTGACCGATTATTTGGGTATTTGGCTTTACTTTTGCAAACACAATTAGACTCTGATTTAAGATACAAGGTTAATGCCAAAAAAGAAGATTGCCAAAATTGATTTAAAGGATGCCATCGTGAATGGTATGCTTGAGAAAAAAGCGAACGACATAACAGTTTTAGATTTACGAAAACTAAAAACCTCTATGGCCGATTTTTTCATTATTTGTCACGCTACCAGCGATAAGCAGGTAGTAGCGATAGCTGATAGCGTTGAAGAAACGGTTCGCAAAACTGCCGGCGAAAAGCCATGGCATGTTGAAGGCAGAGAATTGTCAGAGTGGATACTACTCGACTATTTCGACATCGTTGTGCACGTCTTCAAGAAAGACATGCGCGACTTCTACGGCATCGAAGAGCTGTGGAGTGATGCGGATATCACAAGGATTGAGGAGAAGTAATAACTTCAAAAACGTCTAAATTTTAACAGTTTTAATAGTAATACACATATAGTGTGAGCAGCTTTTGCTGTTCTGTATTTTGTGATAAAAATTTTTTGGATTAATAGTTGTTTAATTAAACAACATTTTGTAATTTTGTGCTCAGTTGCCGACTTTTTTAATCACAGAGGGGATAAAGATTATGTGTTATTCAGGAGAGCATTTGCCGCCGCATGTGCATGTGTTCTATTATGAATTCGAGGTATTGATTGTGATTGAGGATTTGGCGGTTTACAGTGGTAGTTTGCCATTGAGAAAATTGAACAAAGCGAAGCAACTAATAAAGGATAATCAAGAGGATTTACTTTTTTTATTTAATGCATTAAATTCACATTTAAGGAGAAAGTCATGAGAACCAATAACAAAATATTAAAAATACGACATTCAAATTTTCCAAACATTGCCTTTATATCGGGCAATGGAGAGTACAGAACTATAGATATAAAAAAGCACTTTAAGAAGTTGCATTTATCAGACAATGATTTCGGCTACGAGGTACTAAAAGACAAAGAGCTTTTTAAGACTGTTACAGTAGAAGACAATGCCTTAGCCTGGAAGCAGCTTAATACAACCATGAAATTGCCAAGTGGCAAAACCTTTACGGCGTTTTTTCATTTAGATCCATTGCAGACGATTCAGAACTCAGAGCCTGAAACCCCGGAGGCCAATTACCAGATAGGCTATAAAATAAAGGAAGAGCGCCTCTCTCAAAACTTATCACAAGATGAACTAGCCTACAAGATAGGGACGAGTAAGCATTACATTTCAAAGATAGAGAATGCCAAGACAGACTTTGAGTTTAAGACCTTACAAAAAATATTTGAGGTAGGATTGGGCAAGAAGGTGCACGTGAGCATCTACAGCAGAGTTAATTCGGTTAAGGATATTTCGAATTCGGTGTTAAGTCATGCTTGTATCGAATGGCTAAATCAAAAGAGGGACGAAATGACACTAATAGCGGGAATTGGTCAGCAACAATTAAATTTCTTCAAGAAATATAGTATTACAACACCTTTGGCATTGTCTAAGTTAGAATTTGTTGAGCTTTTAGAGTTTTTGAAAAGTGAGAAGAAGTCAGTTGACTCGTTTAAGCACATAGAAACCTGGATATTGCAGGCAAAGTACATTAATAATGGTGACTGGATTGGACTCATAGCACTTCAGAAAACACAAAATGGCAATCGGTCTCTGGCAGAGACTATGGTGAAAGCAGCCTTAGGTGAGGGGATATATGGGATAGAGGACAGGGAATCATGAATGTAAAGAGGACACATGAAATCTAAAAAAAAATCCTGCATTTGTGATGCAGGATTTTTAGATGTGGGAGCTACTGGGTTCGAACCAGTGACCCTCTGCTTGTAAGGCAGATGCTCTGAACCAGCTGAGCTAAGCTCCCTTTTAAAAACTAAAGATAATATACCTTGTTGTTTTTTGGGACTGCAAAAATAGATATTATTTAGACTTTTGCAAATTTTTTTTTAGATTTTTTGTAGAGCCTTTATTTATTTACACCCCACCCTAACAAGCGCTCTCAAAATAAAATATTGATTCAAGCTTAAAAACAACAAAAGAGCGACACCAATCGGTAGCCGCTCTTTTTTGTGTATTGATAGTGTTAGTTTGATTATGATAGCGTGTTTAATTGCTTTGTCCTAAATTCTTATGCAAAAGTAGATACATTGATATTCTTGTTTTTTTTTATTCAATCAAGCCCCACAAATATTCAATGAAAGTACCCTTTGGAACCGATGAAAGGCGTAGTTGAAAATTTGTGTTTTCTTAGTTCTATATTGCGGCAAAATGAAAAACTATTTAATTTCTATTACTTGTCTGTTCTCATTTTTAACTTCGAATGCAACTGAGCGTTTCTGGTTTACTGCCTATCACTATAATGGTCCGTATATTGTTTCTAAACCGCTAGCCTTTTTTCAGTCGGAAGTGGCCAACAATACCGGTGAGCAAAAAGTGATGGCCTATGTTGCTCTGGCCAATAAATTCTATCTGGATAAGGACTTCGAGCATGTGATTAGGGTGCTTAAAGAAGCGGTCGATTATGCCTCCGTTCAAACGGATACCAATGTAGCTAATCTTCGCTATGGCTTGTATAATCTCTTGGTGGAACGCAGTCATTTTACCGGGCACTATGAACTCAGTTACCACTTTATAAAGCAATACCTGGGGCAGATTCCAGAAGATCGTTTAGAGTATGCCTTAATGAAGCTCAATCGTATTAAAGTCGTCGCTAAATCTTTCTACCTCGAAAACACCGAAATTCAAGCCGATGAATGTGATTTGATTGCCAGGCGTTTCCTTCAATATAAAGCCTATTCACCATACATAGAGGCCATCTTAATCGGTAGCCCTAATTACACCAAAGAAACCAAAAGGTCTTACTACGAATCTTTGTTTACTTCGCTTCCCAGTCCCTTTAAAGAAGAGGCCTTAATGAACATGTATTATCAGCTCGAGGCAAATTATCCTGACTATTTGCAAAGGTGCGCAGTCATACCTGAATCGAATTATCTGGCCTGGTTCAGATGGCATATAGCTTTAAGTTCAGAAGCGATTAAGCAGCATGATTCGACATCTGCCTTGGTAAATATGAAGCGGGCTTACCGCGTTATCAAATATCTGGGGGATGTAGAAGTAGAGCTGCATTACAACGGGTATTACTAGATGTTTAAGGATACTTTTAAAACGGTATCAAGCTTGCCTTTACTGTTTGAAAATATTTCCAGAGATATACCAACCGATAGGGTGATTGCCTCTAACCTGGCGGCCAGAGATCTTCTGATAGAGGCCAGGAAGTCGGTTTTGGATGAGAAGGAGAGGAGCAAGAGGTATATGTGGGGACTAATGGCTTTGTTGTTGATCTTAATACTTGTTTTAGTTTATGTGCTATGGGTATTAAAAAAACTGAGAGATGCCAATGAGTACAGACAGTGGTTTATAACGGCTTTGTCGCACGACTTAAGGAGTCCGGTTGCTCAGATAGCCTATGCCCTTAAGGAAAGCGATGGAAAAGAGAAAGCTGAAGATGCTTTAATAAATTATGAATATTTATTGGACGATACTTTGGATATGGCATTGCGAGCTCAGCAGATAAGTAAAGCTGAAAGTATTAAAATAGATCTGAAACAATTGGTGGAAGAAGTTATGCTTGACCTCAGTTTTTTAATTCGTCAGAAGTCGCTGCAAGTAAGCGAAACCTTACCAGAAGATTGCATAGTAAAAGGCGATGTTCGCGGATTAAAGGTATTGTTCAGGAACCTGATTTTAAATGCCATTAAACACAATTACCAGGGTGGTCTGATAGAGATAAGTTTGCAAACCAATCTTCCAGTTTGTATCAGCATTTGGAATACCAGTAAAGCATCATCAGGTACTCATCACAGCACTGGCAGCAACATCATTGCCTACTTTGTTAAACAAAACAAATTACAACATAGTTTGGAGATACAAGAGGGACGAGTGGAGGTGAAGTTGGGGTTTAGGGAATAGTTTTGTATCAAGCTGCTGTTTGTCTTTGTCTGTTTTAAACAGTTAGCCTTTGTGTTACGTATAGGTTCAGTCGAGCCTGAGTCGTGCCCGGATGACCTCGCTTAGGCTGACCAGTCGAAAGACGATAAATAAAAGTGTGAGTTTAAATGTGAGTGATAACCTACAATCTGCCACCCGCTATCTCATCCACTACCAGCGGATCCAGCAATGTACTCGTATCGCCTAAGGCGCTAATATCACCCTCAGCTATTTTTCTTAAAATACGTCGCATAATCTTGCCTGATCGGGTCTTCGGTAAGCCAGATACAAACTGAATCTTGTCGGGTTTGGCTATTCTTCCGATATGCTCTACTACAGTTTCAATGATTTCATCTCTGCTATGGTTATCCTGACTTGTGCCTTCCGCTAAAATGATATAAGCATAGATACCCTGTCCTTTAATGTCGTGCGGATAACCAACTACGGCACTCTCAATCACTTTTTTGTTCTGATTGATGGCATTCTCTATTTCGGCTGTGCCAAAACGGTGACCGCTAACATTGATGACATCGTCGACGCGACCTATAATTCGATACATATTATTGGCTTCCCGGCGCGCGCCATCGCCAGTGAAATACAAGTTTTTGTAAGTAGCAAAATAGTTGATGCGGCAACGCTCGTGATCGCCAAAGGTGGTTCTGATCATTGATGGCCATGGGAACTTAACACATAAGTACCCCTCAACGCCTTCGCCTTCTATTTCTTTGCCCTCTGAGTCCACCAGTATGGGCTGTATGCCTGGCAGAGGCTGACCGGCATGCGCGGGTTTCAGTTCTGATATGCCCGCTAATCCGCTGATCATTATGCCACCTGTTTCTGTCTGCCACCAGGTGTCTACTAATGGGCATCTGCCCTTGCCTATGTGGGTGTGGTACCAGTGCCAGGCTTCTTCGTTGATGGGTTCTCCAACTGAACCTAGTGCTTTTAATGAGTGTAAACTGTAGGCCAATACATGGTCGACGCCACTGGCCATTAATGAACGAATTGCCGTAGGAGCGGTATAGAAAATATTGACGCTGTGTTTGTCTATCACCTGCCAGAACCTCCCTGGATCAGGGAAAGTGGGCACGCCTTCGAACATGACGGAGGTAGCGCCCTGAAGTAAGGGGCCGTATAAAATGTAGGTATGACCGGTTACCCAGCCGATATCGGCAGTACACCAGTAAACATCACTTTCGTTATACTGAAAGACGTTCTGGAAACTGTATCCGGCGTATACCATATAACCACCACAAGTATGCACCACACCTTTGGGTTTGCCAGTGCTACCACTGGTGTATAAAATGAATAAGTTGTCTTCGCTGTCCATGGTTTGGGCGTGACAAGTATCTCCGACATGCGTTAGCATCTCGTGGTACCAGTAATCGCGACCTGTTTCCATATGTACAGGCCAGTTAATGCGGTTGACGACCAGCACTTTTTTAACATCGGGACAAAGCGCAACAGCCTCGTCGACGACCGATTTTACTGGGATTTGTTTAGCGCCGCGATTAAGTCCGTCTGAAGTAATAATGACTTCGCAACCTGAATCCTGGATACGGTCAGCCAATGCATTAACGCTAAAGCCTGCAAACACCACTGAATGCACTGCGCCAATGCGAGCGCAAGCCAGGGTGGCAAAAGCTAGTTCAGGAATCATAGGTAAATAAATGCAAACTCTATCGCCTTTCTTTACGCCGAGTTCTTTGAGGATATTGGCCATGCGACAAACCTTCTGATGAAGTTCGCGGTAGGTGAATCGAAGCGATGCTTCTTTCGGATCATTGGCCTCCCAAATTAATGCGATTTTATTACCGCGCTGCTCGAGGTGTCTGTCGAGGCAGTTTTCGGTTATGTTGAGTTTTCCGTTTAAGAACCATTTAATATCAGGCGTTTCAAAATTCCACTCAAGGGTTTTGTCCCAAGGCTTTTGCCATTGGTAGTTCTTAGCGATGCCATCCCAGAATGATTCTGGTTGTTCAATGCTTTCGCGGTAAGATGATTCGTAATCGGAGAGGTTCTGTATTCTAAAGTTTGCCATATCAATATCTGATAAATGAGGTATGGCGAAATTAGAATTTAATTACTGAATAATGGATAGCACAATTGTGTCTTTGTTTTTATGGATGGAAACTCCTTGATAGTGTGTTATTTATATATTAAATCTTTTGATTTTAAATCTTTTTTTATTATATTTATGTGCTTGAAAATTAATAGACTATAATTTAACAAAATGCTCGTAGTGAAAAAGAATGTTAATAAATAGTGGATAACCCTTGTTTTTTCAGAAGGTATATGTATTTTTGCATTTACCACTTGTCTGTAAATGGATTAAGTGATTACACAATACAAAAATGAGTACGCACATCTTCAATAACAACAACAGGTTCTTGCAAAACAGAAAAGCCAGATTCTAACTTTTACAATGCCTAACTGTATCACGCAACTTTATACCGATTTATTAGTGCCTTTGGTAGCTTTTGCTGTCAGTGGTAAAAGATGTATTTTTAGATGAAACAAACTGGGCATCATACCACAACAAATGCCAGTTTATTTTCTGGACAAGTGCTTAGTCAGTTTAAGTGCACCGAGCAGCAGTCAGAAATTTTATCAGCTTGCGTAATTGGAGGGGATGATGCCAACCGTGCGTTTAATCAGAGTATCACGCTTCGTTTCACTGGCAATCTCGATTTAACGATACTCAGACAAACGCTTAATTTTCTGGTACAGCGCCATGATAATTTCAGAATGCGTTTTGATCTGACCAAAAATTTGTGCCTCATTGATGATCAAAGTGAAGCCTTATTGTCAGTTTTAACACTTTCAGAGAAAGACCATCTCGAACACCATTTATCAGATCTTAAAAAAGCCTTTGCTGCTGTTTGTTTTGATCTTCAGAATGGTCGCTTATACCAGTTCCATTTATTAAGTCAGGGTAATACCCATTACCTTAGTCTCACTGCTCACCATGTGATTTGTGATGGCTGGACGCTGGGATTGGTGATATCAGAGATAGGAGCTATTTATAACCAACTGCTGAATAAAGGCACTAAGCTTGAAGATCCACTTTCATATGTTGATTTTGCGGCAGCAGAATCCGCTTACCATACCAGTGAACAGTTTATCTCGGTTAAGAATTTCTGGACACATTTATTTAAAGACTTTAAGCCTCAGCCGGCTTTGCCATATTCGGCAAACCGTCCTTCTGAGTACGTTTATAAAAGCAATCATATCTCTTTTCCTTTATCTGAAAGCGCTTTTCAAAACTTGCGTTCGGTAAGTGATAAAGTAGGTTGTAGTCTGTTGGTTTCAATGTGTTCTTTATTCGAAGTCTTGCTCTATCGCAAGTCGGGTGTTCCATCTTTTGTTATCGGACTGCCAACAGCCGCACAGCCTTTGCTTAATATGAATGCCCTGATGGGACACTGTGTCAACATGATTCCTATGTTGAGTCATGTTCAGGGGCAGTGGCATTTTGAACAATACCTTACACAGAGAAAACAAGATTTTAAAACGGCTTTTGATAACCGTCATATTACTTTCGGTACTTTACTCAAACATATTCGCATCGATCGCGGTCAGAGTACACTGCCTTTAATACCGGTGACTTTTAATATCGACCGTGAACTGATAGGAGAAACCTTGCTTGAGGGTGTCGATACGCAACTTACTATCAATACCCGCGAGTATAGTTCCTTTGACATGATTGTGAATGTGTCGAGGGTGAAAGAACAATTGACCATTGAATGTGATTATAACAGCGCTCTGTTTACGGATGAAGCTGTAAATGAACTACTGACTCAATACCAGTATTTAATTGATACAATTTGTTTGCAACCTGAGACGCGCATTAGCGATTGCGACCTCAGTGATCCTAAGGTTGCCATTCAGCAATTAACTGCCTTTAATCAAACCGATGCAGAATACCCTCAGGCCTCTACTGTACACGATTTAATTCTTAAACAGTCACAGGTCAGGCCCGAAGCCGTTGCCATCCGTTTCCAGGAAACAAGTATCACCTATGCTCAGTTAATTGCCGGAATTGATACCTATGCCAGAGGTTTGCAGGCTGCGGGACTAAAGACTGGCATGTATGCGGGTGTCATGCTGGATCGCGGTCCGGAAATGATGTATAGCCTGCTTGCTATCATGCGACTGGGTGCAGCGTATATTCCTATCGATCCTATTTTCCCTGAACAGCGTATTCAATATATGCTGAATGATTCTAAAACCTCTTTGCTGATTTGCGAAGACCGCTTCAGATTCATCTGCCCAGACAACTGCCAGGCATTTTCTCCTGATCAAATCACTGCTCTCTCCAATTCGGGAGGCACTTTACCGGTTCAAAATAATCTATTACCGGCTTATATAATTTACACTTCTGGTTCAACCGGATTGCCAAAAGGCGTCGTAATGTCTCAGAAGAGTCTGGTGAATTTACTTTGGAGTGTTAAGCAAACACCAGGCTTTACGAATGATGACAGACTGTTGGCGCTTACCACCATTAGTTTTGATATTGCGGGATTGGAATTGTATCTGCCATTGATTAGCGGAGGAACATTGGTGCTGGCCAATTCGGAAGTAAGTAAAGATGGCGATGCGATTATTCAAAAACTTAACAAAGAGAATATTTCTGTTTTACAGGCTACTCCCGCTACTTTCAGATTGCTTTCGGGCTTTGGATTTAAAGGTAGTAAAAAGCTAAAAATACTTTGTGGTGGCGAGCCTTTACCACATGATCTGGCGATGGATTTATTGCCTAAATGCCATAGCTTGTGGAATATGTACGGTCCTACCGAAACCTGCATCTGGTCGTGCCTGAGTCAAGTGACTAACAAAGACATTAAAATTAGTATTGGACAACCTATTGCTAATACAAGCATATTAATTCTTGATGAAAAGCACAGGCCTTTGCCAAAGGGAAAGACTGGCGAGATTGCCATTGCCGGTCATGGTTTGGCGCAAGGGTATCTCGGTAAAAAAGAATTGAGTGCCGAAAAGTTTATACAACATCCTTTGCATAGTGAAGAGAGGATTTATTTGAGTGGCGACCTCGGTTATATTGATTCTGATAATCGTTTGTATTGTTTAGGTCGCTCTGATAATCAGGTTAAAGTTAGAGGCTATAGAATTGAAACGGGAGAAATTGAGTCTGTTATACTGAAAAATGCTAATTACCGTGAGGCGGTAGTAGTACCAAAAATATTTGGTAAAGACGATGTCAGACTGGTGGCCTTTATCAAAGATCTGGGTGTTAAAAACAGAAATTTCAAAATTTGCAAACAGACAGGATTACAGCTTTATCTGCTGGAAGGTGAAGAGCTGGAAACCCTGAGAAATATGCTTTCTAAGGATTTGCCTGATTACATGGTTCCTGGAATTTGCCTGGCTATTAATGCAATGCCTTTAACACCAAATGCGAAGACCGACCGCAAATTCTTAACAGATTTAGATATAAGTCCGATGTTCCAGTCGGGTAAATCGGCTGCTAATGCGCAGACTGATACGAATACCTGGAATGACACCGAGTTAAGTTTAAAGCCAATATGGGAGAAGGCCCTAGGCGTAAAGTCGGCCTCCAGATTAGACGATTTCTTTGCTTCTGGCGGTCACTCTCTTATTGCTATAGAACTCATGCATCAGATTGAGACCGAACTAGGGCATAAATTGCCACTTTCTGCGTTGTTCAGAAAGCCGAGTATTGCAGGTTTGGCTCAATTAATCAATGGCGAATCATCGGGAGCTTATCATTATCTGGTGCCTATAAAACCAGAGGGTACTAATCCGCCATTATACATTATTCACGGTATCGGTTTAGAGGTGATGGTCTTTAAGGATCTTGCCAGTCACATGGACAGCAATCAACCTGTGTATGGTGTGCAGGCCATCGGATTGAGTAATAACGAATTTCCTCCAGAGAAACTGGAGCAAATTGCTTCAAAATATATTCAGGAAATAAGAGCCCATAATCCAAAGGGTCCGTACTTAATTGCTGGTCACTCGGCAGGAAGTTTGCTGGCATACGAAGTGAGCAGGCAGCTTGAAAAGGCTGGCGCCAATATTGGAATGCTGGCGATATTTGACTATTCGTTAGAAAGCACCAGAAAGGAAATGTCCAATAAGCACAAGTTGTTTTATTATTTAAGCAACTTTATCCCTGGAATACTGCATGCAGTTAGAATGCTGCTTCGTTATCCCGCTGAAACCTGGAAGTATTATAAGAACCTGCTAAAATTGAGCGTTAATGGAGTACTGGCAAGATTTGGAAAGGATATTCCAGACGACGATGACGATCCATCCAGAGAAGAATTTTATAAAGTGATGGATGCGTATATTAATGCCTTCAGACATTATGAATTAATGCCATTTTACGGGAAAATAGATTTGTTCCGTTCTGAAAAGAAACTCTATTTCTTAAAAGACAGAAAGTTTTTGGGCTGGCATCCTTATGCGGTTAAAGGTGTTGTCATTCATGAAGTGGAAGGCGACCACGACCACATGATACTTGGCGAATACAGCGAAGGTTTTGCCCGTAAACTTCAGAAAGCTATTAACCGATGTTTAAAAATTAACTAATGAACCCCTTACAACTACACATACACAGATTTAACGACCGTCCATTACAGGTATTGTCGATTGATGATATCAGCAGTATTTCATGGCAGCAATTGCCATTAATCATTGAGATTAACTATAAAGATTTCGATGGTCAGGAAGAGAAATTGCTTTCCGACTTAAGCGAGCACGAGAAGTTGCGTTCTTTTACCTATCAGAAACGCACAGATGCCTTGCGATTCATAACAGGAAGAGCATTTTTAAGAAAGACCATCAGCCGCATTACGGGTATCAACGCCGGTGAAATAGTAATTGGCAAAGGCGAGAATCAAAAACCTGAATTACAGAACCCACAGGTGCCTCTTAATTTCAACGTGTCTCATGCGAAAAATAAGGTCATCCTTGCCTTTGACAGCCATCCGATAGGGGTTGATATAGAAAACAGTGAAAATGCTTTAAAAACGCCTTTATTTGGTCATAAAGCCTTGAGTGTAACCGAGCAGAAGACTTTGATTACGGAAGGTAATTACAGAGAAAATTTTTGTTTGTTGTGGACTCGTAAGGAAGCTTTCCTGAAGGCCATAGGAAAAGGCATCGACGATGATATCGTTAATATACCTTCTATCGAAGGTCGCTATAAGGTGTGGGGATTAAATACCGAGCAAAACAGCGACTGGTCGGTAATGTCCTTTCATACCGAAGAAGGGTATATCTGCTCTCTGGCTTGTAATGATGAAGGCGAGCGCAGTAGTGAGATGACTTACCTTAAGGTCGGTCCCGCTTTCGATTGGTCGGTTAACTAAAAAATGTACTCAAAAAAAAATCCCTCTGAACTCAGAGGGATTTTTTTTATGTCAAACTAATTGGATTAGTTGATAGTCATTTTGCGGGTTACAGAATGAGTAGCAGTTTTTACTGTGTAGAAGTAGATACCTGCGCTTAAACCTTCACCGTTAATGCTTAGGTTGTGGTTACCTGCACCTAGTTCTTTGTATGACTGAGTGCTGATTACCTGACCAGAAACATTGCTGATTTCGATAGATACATCAGAACCAGTGTTTAACCAGATCAATACATCAGAGATGTTGCTGAAAGGGTTAGGGTAGTTCTGAGAAACAACGAATACTTCTTTGTTTGCATCGTATTGTTCAACACTGGCATTCCATAAAGTTTCGATAGAACCATCTAAGATTTTAGAAACTGGGATTGCAGCGTACATGATATCGTTGATAGCAGTTGGGTGGTTATTATCAGCAGAGCTGTTGTTTTGTAAGTTAGTACCAGCAGTTTGGTCCATTTGGAAAATCATGTGAACGAAACCATTCGCTTTTTTAGACAAAGCACCAAACTCTTCTTCGTAACCTACTGTTTGAGTAACGTCTTGTGGAGCAGCCCAGTTGTCACCATTGTCTGTAGAGTGAACAATCATTACGTCTCTTAAGTTAACGTTGTTAACGTCAACATCTTGTTCTAATGGGAAAGAGAAAGATACGAAAATATTGCCATTGTCGTCAGTAGATGCAGAAGGACAGTGCAGTAATGATGTATTACCTAATCTGGCTACAGAAGAGATACCTTGGTTTTTAAGAGCTGAAGGTACAACACCATTTTCTAGCGTTGCAGTATTTCCAGCTGATACGTCTATTGTGCCGTTTTTGTTACGGTCGAACTGACCACCACCAGCGATGAACTGAGAAGTGTTAGTTTCTTCTTTCCAGTATGCCAGTAATGCAGTACCAGGGAAGAAGCTGTAAGTTTCGTTAGTAGTATCTTCGTCGAAGATTCTGCTTACACCCCAGAAAACATGAGAGTAACCGTTTTTGTCAATGATTACTTCTACTGATCCATCACATACACGTGGTGTATCAAGCATTAATTTTTTAGAGTTGTATGGTGCATATTTGAAAGTATCTACAATGATTCTGGTGAAAGTAGCACCATTGTTAGTAGATTTCCATAAAGTAACGTCTTTCAACTGGTCGCCAGTTACGATAGCCACGATAGAATCTCTTACGTCGATAGCATACTCGTCGCCACCACCACTGTTGATTCTTGAACTGTCATAACCTGGTAAAAGGATATGTTGTTTATCCCAGGTAACACCACCGTCGATTGAACGGCTATAAGTCATTGGTGCAAATACACCATTGATTTGAGGTGCTCTTGGATCGCCAGGTGCTGATGAGTCAGAGTAGCTGCAAATTGCGTGGAAATAGTTACCACTGTTTGCAACTCTTGCCCAAATTGGTCTTCTTTGATTTTGTTGTAAAATATTAGATGAACCAGCAGTCCATGTATTGCTACCGATAGCAGAATTAGAGGATAGAACAAAACCACCATTGGCGGCATCGTGACCCATAACCCATTCTTTGTTACCGTTTACACCTATAGAAGGCCAGCCAATACGAACGTTCTCTAATCTTTTGGTTGGGTTGCCAACTGTTAACCAGCTGGTGCCATCAAAGTGGTTGTAACCTGTACCACGTTTAGTGTAAGCATCATCTTCAGAAGTTGTCCATGCTACTGACACAGTTCCGTCAGGCAATAACATCACTCTTCTGCCTATTGAGGCATTGGTTTGTAAATCGTAGTAAGTGCTACCAACTTTAATGAAGTTGTAGGTAATCAAACCTCTTTTAGCGTTGTTGACTGCGGCTGTACCTTTGCCTGCATCAGTTGAAGTAACATCAACAGTAGTTGGACTGCTGCTTACCTTTTGTGGGCCACCCACGGTTGAGTTGCCAAATTTTTCAGCGTTTTTCGGACCTTGGCCCATCGCTAAAAACGGCAATACCAGAGTAGCAAATAGTAAATTTTTTTTCATGATTAACAATCTTTTTTTTGCTTTTAAAGGTGTAAAAATAGAGTAAAAAAATTAAAAATGAAATAAAAAATAC
>JAIXYV010000042.1 GCA_027490055.1 Bacteroidota bacterium
TACGGGTAAATAGAATTTTGAGCTAAAGGCCTTAATTGCAGACGGTTTACTTCTCGTTCCAAAGGTTATTTTCCTTCAGTTTGATCTTGCCGCCAAAGAATATTTTAGCAGTCTCTTCAAACGAGGAAGTGTAATCAGATACGTAGAACTGATGCTTGGGCGCCTTCTTACCCTTGTTTAACAAATCGTGCGTCTCTAAGAATTGCTTGACGGCCTGACTTACGATTTCCGCAGAGTTAATTATAGTAACCTTGCCCTTGTAAAACGAACTGATTTCGTTAATAATTAAAGGATAATGCGTGCATGCCAGAATAATACTCTCTATATCGGAAAGATGAGGATTGCTGAGGTACGAATGCACTACTGTCCTGGAAATTTTGTTGTTAAAAAACCCTTCCTCTATCATGGGCGCCAGCAAAGGTGTTGCAAGAGATTTCAGGCGGATATCAGGGTTGGCCTTCTCGAATTTTTTCTTGTATACAGCACTGCTTACAGTACGTTTTGTACCAATAAGCCCAATTTTACTGTAATTGCCATCTGATACCAGATGCTCTACCACCGGATCAATCACATTGATGACAAAATTTTTATCTGGAAGACTGTTTTGTACCTGTTTAAAGGCCGTTGCTGAAGCTGAATTACAAGCTATAACAACTAATTTGCAGGGTTGCTCAATGAGAAACCCTGCAATTTTTTCTGAATAAGATTTTATGGCGTGTGGCGATTTCTCGCCGTATGGCATGTGTGCCGTATCACCAAAATAGATGATGTTTTCGTTTGGTAAAAGTTCATTAATCGCTTTGGCAACGGTTAATCCACCTATGCCCGAGTCGAATACGCCTATGGGATGAGAGGCTTTGGGATGAAATTTACCAGACGACAAATCGTTTATGGATTAATTGCCTGCGCCTGTTTTAGGCTTTCCAGCACCTGGATTAACCGCCGGCTTTTCTTTGATGCCTAACTTAGTTTTTACTGCGGCACTGATATCGTTTTTTGGATCAGCATAGATCAGGGTTCCTAAACTGTTATCAATAACGTGAGAATACCCTTTTTCTTTAGCAATAGCAGCTACAGCATCAGTTACTTTGGTTTTGATTGGTTCTACCAATTCACCCATTTTATAGTTAAGACTGTCTTGAACGCTTTGCTGCATTTCCTGGTAGCTTTGTTGCATCAACTCCATTTGTTGAGCGTACATTTTCATTCTGGTCTGACTCGGAGCAGGTTTCTTAGACTCATCATCCATTTTTTTCTGAGAAGCTAAATATTCTGTCTCGATTTGTTTTAATTGATCTTCAAGAGACAATTTGTACAAATCGTACTCTTTTGATGCTGTTTCGTACTCAGGCATTAACTGAATAATTTCCTGGAAGTTTAGGTGACCAACCATCTGGGCATTGGAAACACTTGGGATGAAGGAACAAAGTAACAAAAAGGCTACTGATAAGATGGAATTTTTCATTTGTAATATATTATTTGTCTGATTCTTTTTCTGTTTGGGTTACGCCTAGTTCGTCGAGCACATCATCGCTTCGGTCAAACTTCGGGTTACTGAATAGGATGTTCATATTGGCTGATTTATCAAAGATAAAATCCAGTCCGTTGTTTTTAGCCACTTTCTGAATGGCTACAAATACCTTGTCTTGTATTGGTTTAATTAACTCCTGACGCTTTTTAAATAACTCGCCGTTAACACCAAACTTCTCCTGCTCAAATTTCTTAATAGCTTCTTCTTTGGCTACAATGGCATCTTCGCGTTCTTTGCGTTGAGTAGGACTTAATAAGATCTCTTCGGCTTTGTAATCTTTGTAAAGCTTATCAACCTCATCTTTCATTATCTTGAGGTCGCTTTCCCATTTTTGGGAAATCTCGTTCAATTGCTTCTGAGCTGCCTTGTATTCGGTTAGCTGACCCAAGATATAATCGGTGTCAACATAACCAAACTTCTGGGCTGATGCAGTGCTGGTAAACAATGCTGCCAGTATGGTCAGTAGGAATAATTTAGTTTTCATTTCTTTTGAAGTGAGTTTGTATTTAGCCTTAAACGAATAATGTGCCAAAATGTTATAAGTTGGCAAATTTAATTGAATTTTCTCTTAATTAAAAATATTAAGGCAGCAGGATGGAACTGTCTCCGTAACTTAAAAACCTGAAGTTCTCTTTCAGAGCTCGATCATAGACGCCACGCCAGTTGTCGCCTATAAAGGCAGATATCAGCAAGAGTAAAGTCGACTTAGGTTGGTGGAAATTGGTGATGATGCCCTCACAGAATTTAAAACGATAACCAGGTGTTATCATTATCGACGTATCGCCTTTTAAAACCGATACATTTTGCTGCTCCATGTATTGATCTAATATATCTGCAACTTGCTCGCGACTCAACACATCCGATTCTTCTAAATATGGAAACTGAGGCAGACTAAGGGGTTGCGGATGATTTTCCTGAATCTGCTTAGCCAGATAGTACAAGCTCTCTAATACCCTGCAAGACGTTGTTCCAACAGCTATTATTTTCTGCCCCGAACGCAATTGTTTGGTGAGCGAACGATCAATTTCGAAAAACTCTCGGTGCATAGGATGCTCCGCCGCATTCTCAACTTTTACTGGCATAAAGGTTCCTGCCCCAACGTGTAATGTTACAAAATTAATTTGCACGCCCTTTTGCTTCAAAGTTTCCATAACTGCATCCGTAAAGTGCAATCCCGCCGTTGGTGCCGCCACCGAGCCTGCTATCTTCGAATAAACTGTCTGATAACGCAAGGCATCTTCGCTATTTGCCTCGTGCTTGATATAGGGAGGGAGAGGAATGCGACCAATCTCTTCTAACAAATCTGAGAAAACCTGCCCCGACTGCCATTTAAATGTTACTACTTGAACATCGGTTCTATGCAATTCAATATCATGACCATTAAGATGAAAACGCAAAACCTCTTCGCTTTTCCATTTTTTGCTGTTCCCAACCAAACATTCCCACGAACAAGTAGCCGTGGCATTGAGCGCCGAACCGTGATCCTGTCCAAAAGGCTGCAATAAAAATACTTCTATTTTAGCCCCGTTGCTGTTAGTTAAAAACAACCTCGCTGGTATTACCCTGGCATTATTAAAGTATAAAGAAGTGCCCTCATCCACATAATCAGACAGGTTTCTAAAAACACTAACACTAACCTGCCCCTGCTGGTAAACCATCAATTTACTGGCATCGCGAGGATTAACAGCCTCTTGTGCTATTTGTGATTCTGGCAGGTCGTAGTTATAATCGTCAATTGGTATTACAGGGAGCAAACTCATTATATATAAGGCACGAAATCTAGTAATTTAGCCACTGCATTCTTACGGTGACTGATGGCATTCTTTTCTTCGGCACTCATTTCGGCAAAAGTGCGGGTATGCCCCTCTGGAATAAAAATAGGATCATATCCAAAGCCCTTGTCGCCTCTTGGCGCTTCGGCTATTGAGCCTTTAACTTCTCCTTCAAAGAAAAGTGTTTTATCAGCTGTCTTTAAACAGATTAGAGTAACAAAACGAGCAGAACGATCGGATTTACCTTCCAGATTTTTTAGTAATAGTTCGGTGTTTTTTTGATGATTGACTGGCTCACCGGCATAACGGGCACTTTTAACACCAGGTTGCTTTTTCAGGGCCTTTACCTCCAGTCCGCTATCATCTGCAAAACAAGGTTTTCCAGTAAAATTGTACAAAGCCTCGGCCTTTAGCTCGGCGTTCTCTTCGAATGTATCGCCAGTTTCTTCAACATCTTCATGAAATCCAACTTCAGCGGAACTCATCAATGTTATAAATTCGGGCAACATGGCGCGAATTTCTTCCAGTTTATGGACGTTAGCAGAGGCAAATACGATTGTTTTCAATTAATTTATTTTGATTGATTGCCCATTCCAAACATTCTTTGAATCATCGACCACAATGTTTTCTTGGCACTGAGGTCTGACTCTATCTTATCCATCTGATCTACGTAAATAATTTTACAGTCATTGAGCAAAGCTCCACCGTTAAATTTACAGTTAACTTCCATAGAATGAGGGTCGACGCCCCAGAAAATGCAATACTTCGGACTAAACAAATGCACCAGGTTATTCCACTTTAAGCCCTTGTAATCCTGCACATTTATCACGCAGAAACCATCCGCGTCCATTTTAATCCGGTCAGTTTGAATGGCATTGGCCATTCTGAAAAAGAAGTCTTTTTGCGCCGGCGGGATAATCTCCTCATTGCCATGCGATACGATGTTCAGAAACCTGTATTTATTTCCTCCTTCTGAAGGAATGGCTTCATACCATTTTGGCTCATTGATGATATATAGCTCTTCCCCTAGAAACATACTAACATGTTCAGGATAATTTTCAGAAATAATTAGGTTTTGATTCATATAAATGTTTTAATTTGCATTATAAATGAGCCTCAAAATTACAACAAATCTTGTCGAAGAATCAAAAATTTCTTCATTTGATCCTGATAATATTGTTTTTGGAAGAGTATTTACTGATCATATGTTCTCATGTGACTTTGTAAATGGTGAATGGACTAATTTCAGAATCGATCCTTTCGGCAAAATTCCTTTAAGTCCTACCCTCTCCGCCCTGCACTACGGACAAGCTATTTTCGAAGGCATGAAGGCTTATAAAAACGAAGATGGTGTTATCACTTTATTCCGTCCCCTTGAAAATCTTAAACGTTTAAACCGTTCTGCGGTTAGAATGTGTATGCCTGAACTTCCCGCTGATATCTTCATGGAAGGGATGAAAAAGCTAATAACGATAGACAAAGACTGGATTCCAAGCACCTCCGGCAGTTCATTATACATTCGCCCTTTCATGTTTGCAACCGACGACTATCTGGGTGTTAAACCGAGCGAACATTATAGTTTCATGATTTATGCCTGCCCGGTAAATGCCTACTATAGCCACCCGCTGAAAGTTAGAATTGAAGAAACCTATACACGTGCCAGCAAAGGTGGTGTAGGCGCTGCTAAATGTGCAGGCAACTATGCGGCATCAATGTACCCTACTAAACTGGCTCAGCAAGAAGGGTATGATCAGGTGCTGTGGACCGATGGCGACGAGCACCAGTACCTGGAAGAAACAGGCACAAGTAACGTTTTTGTTATCTGTGGTGACACTATTTATACGCCAGAACTGAGTGACAGCTTATTAGCGGGCATCACCAGAGACTCTATTATCAAACTGCTTAGAGCTCAGGGTAAAAATGTTATTGAACAAAGAATCAGCATCAAAGACTTAATTAGCTGGCATGAGTCAAAACAATTGACTGAGATGTTTGTTTCCGGTACAGCAGCCACTGTTACTAATATTGAGTTATTTGGCTACAAAGACAAAAACTACACCGTGAACCATACCGACAATTTATTGAGCAAAACCATTCTCGAAGATTTTAATAATATTAAAACGCTTAAAACTTCAGATTCATTTGACTGGATATCCGTTGTCAATGAGTCTGAGTTCATAACCAACTAATTATGTACGAATTTATAGAAGGCTCTATAGAGCACATCAATCCGGCTTATGTTATTGTTAACAATAACGGCATTGGTTACCACATTCTAATTTCGATCAATACTTATGAGAAGATAAAGACGCTCAAGCAATTTAGAATTCTCATCCATCAGGCCATCAAAGAGGATTCAAATTTTCTTTATGGTTTTGCAGAGCCACTTGAGCGCGACTTATTCAGGCTACTTATACTTGTCAATGGTGTTGGAACCAACACTGCCAGAATGATCTTAAGTGGTCAATCTATCCCTGGCATCGTTAGCGCTATCAGCAATGGTAACCTAAACATGCTTAAGTCTGTTAAGGGTGTCGGACCAAAAACAGCTCAGAGAATCATCATAGAATTACAGGATAAAGTCGTTCGTTTAACCTCCACAGAAGGTCACGAATACATGGGCAACGCTACAGGCAAAGCTTTCGAAGAAGCACTTTCTGCCTTATTAGCACTTGGCTTCCCTAGGGTGCCAGCTGAAAAAGTATTGTCTAAAATACACGACCACAATGAAGTTCACACTGTTGAAGACATCATTAAACAGGCGCTAAAACTTCTCTAATTTCTTCTTACTTCAAACAATTTTCCAGAGGCAAAAATATCACCCGGAGAAACCACTTTTTCGTCGTATGGGATCTTTTTACCGTATCGCTCTTTCATAATTGCCTTAACTACCGGACTGCTCAAATCGTATGATTTCAATGTCCTTAAAGCAGACAATTCTATACCTGCTTTTCTGTAGCATTTCCAAACCAGTTCACTGCAATACATGGCATCATCTTTCCAGTTAAAATAAGGGTCGTAGTTCTTGTTCAACTGCGCATTCAAAAAAGTTTTCATAGCAGCCTTTTTATCCATACTCAGCAAACTATCAGCTTGCACTAAACGCTTGATCACATATTTAGAACTATCGCCCTCGGCAACAAATACGCTTAGTGGTGTTCGCTTTACGGGCTGAACCGCCTCATAAACCTGCCATTGCCCATCTACATTAAATAGCACACCAACGTGAGTATAGACAGATTTAGTGGCAAGCTGTATCGCTTCGCCTTGCCCATCCACAGAAATCTGAAAAATAATATCGCCGTCTTTCAAACTATCAGAAGCCGTGGCTTCAACTTTATAGGCTTTTTGTGATAAGCGTTTTTTTATCCCAATATTGAGCGCCAGCAGGCTAAAGCCTATCGCCAAAACACCCGTTACGGTTAACAAAATCTTTTTGTGCATAATGGCATAACGCAAAAACTGCCATTTTATGATATTCTTAAGCTCTATACATCGTACAACCCTGACAAGGCAGTGGTTTAA
>JAIXYV010000058.1 GCA_027490055.1 Bacteroidota bacterium
AAAGGGACGATTTATGTGGAGGATTTAAAACTGTTCCTCAATAAGGGTTTATATCAGTCGGAGTCTTTGTCTCAGAATTTTTTTCTGGTGTCTGCAAATGTATCGTATAACCCAAATCAATTAAGTCAGGGTGAGTATCTCGACTATTCTGCATTGGCCAATATTCTCCGTACCTGTATGGTGTCAGATAAACAATTGCTCGAAAGCATCGCCCACGATTGTATTAACGCTATTCGCGAAAAATGGGCTTTTGTTGAAAGCGCAGAGGTGAAAATTAAAAAAATACACCCCGATTTTAACGGTCTAAACCTCGGAGCAGTGGCTGTTCAGCTGAACTGGAAAAAATAATTTCGATGAATCTCCTGTTGCAGTGATTAATTATTCTGTGAAATAATTAGTTTTGCAATGTTTTTGAAACACTTAGGTTCAATATTTTTGTTGTTTGCTTTGATGATGCAATCGCTTCTTCAACTGGGTATGCTAACGTATTACAGCATCAACATCGACTCAATTACCGAAGACTATTGTGTCAATAAAGATAAGCCTGAAATGTGCTGTAAAGGTAAATGTTACATCACTAAACAACTCAATCAAACCTCTCAGGAGCTGCCAGCAAAGTCGGCTTCTAACAGCAATTTTATCCCGGATATAGAGGTCACCGATTTTTATTCTATTCCAACTCCCGATGCTCTTACCTTCCTGCTTAATGGGAAGTCTGACAATCTAAAGCTTTCTCAATATCAGTCTGAACAGCTTCGTCCGCCCGGCACGATCTGAACATGCAGATTTTAAAGTCACTTTTACATTGAACCTTGTCCTGCTTAAATAGCTGTGGGCAGCGCTTGTTGTTCTGAATCTGACTGTCATTGCCGATAGCAATGCTGCATGTTGCCGCACACAGTATCATTTCCCTACATTTTAAACCAATTTTATGCAACGAATCATCGTCATCGGTGTCTTACTATTATATACACCAGTAATGATTGCTTGTAATGTTTGTGGTTGTAGTGCTATGAGTAGCAGTCCTGGAATTCTTCCAAATTTCAGAACCCATTTTATAGGATTCAGAGAGTCTCATAAATCTATTCATATTCAACATCCTGTATCATTACTCAATCCAGAATCACAAAAAAGTACTGAGTCTTTCAACAGTACCGAACTCTGGGGCCGTTGGTATCCGCACCAACGCCTGCAGGTTTTTGGCTTTATGCCTTTTAATCGTATCAGCAGAACTGTCAATGAGCAAACTGTAGCAAAGGCAGGACTTGGCGACCTGTCAATAATGGTCAACTATCTTGTCTTTAATACCGGTGATTCAATTGACACCAAATTCAAGCAAGCTTTATTGCTGGGCTCTGGTATTAAACTCAATACCGGTAAATTCAATCCTGATGAGTCTGCCGGTTTTCAACTGGGTTCCGGTAGTCGCGATCTGCAATTATATGCCTCGCATACCCTGCGCTACCAGCAGACTGGATTGCTCAACGAGCTGTCTTACCGCTTGCCGCAACAAAACCCACTAGGCTACCAGTTTGGAAATCGATTGATATACTCTGTAAAGGCGTTTTATTGGTCAAAAATCAAGAACCTGACTATTCTGCCACATCTCGGTTACATCTACGAAAACGCTCAAGCCGATCATTTGAATGGTATTTTACAAAGTAAAACTGGCTCAGAAATTTTAAGTGCTGGTGCTGGGGTCGATCTCTATTACAATGACTTCAGTCTTGGCTGCAATGTCTTTCAACCATTTAAACAAAACATCAATGCGGGTCAGGTCAACGAATCCTACCGCCTACAATTCAACCTAATCTATAACTTTAAATCAAAATCAAAATGCAACTAAAATCTCATTCTATTAACATGACAAAAACACAATTATTCTCAATTTTCTTCTCTTTAGTCCTCGTTTTTTCTTCTTGCAAAAAAGAGGATGACGACCATGATCACTCAACAACTGATAAAAGCAAACCTGTAGTAACTATCTCTAGTCCTACTGCCATGCAAGTCTATAACTCTGGCGATACTGTTCGTATCAAAGGTTTAGTGACTGATGCCAGTTTACACGAGTTGCTTATCAGAATTGTGAAAGACTCCGATCAGACGGAACTCTTCCGTGCGACGCCAGTGGTACATGACATGACTTCCTACACGGTTGATACCTACTGGAAAAGTAGTGTAACAGATCATACCAATGCCACTTTAATAATTAGTGCTGAAGACCATAGCTCTAATATTGGTTCTGATACTGTGCGCATTCATATTATGCCTTAATAAATTTTAAAAAATTATAATAAAAGCCTGATAAAAATTTGTCAGGCTTTTATTATTTTTGAATTATGATACATTCTGCCATTTCGCGATTGGAAGAACTGGTTAATCGTCTTCCCGCGACACTCTCCGAAAAGGATGCTTCTTATTTCTTGTCTGGAAGCATTGCCCCTGGTAAATGGAACAGACAAGAAATACTCGGTCATCTTATTGATAGTGCTTTGAACAATCTTCAACGTTTTGTAAGGACACAATACGAACACGACCCTTTTGTGTATTACGAACAAGATACCTGGAATAAACTCAATGCTTATACTCAGGCCTCTCACATCGAATTAGTAGAACTTTGGAAACAACTAAATGCCCAGATAATAAGAGTACTTAAAAACATTCCGGATGAAGCATTTACCCGTCAGTGCAGAGTTTCTGTAACTCAACTGATGCCGCTTCACGAACTGGTATACGATTATGTTGGTCACCTCGAATACCACCTGAAGCAAATCATCGAATTCTGATATTTATTTGTTTGCCAGATGGCATTCTGGTAATTTTGCGCCGTGAAAAAAATTCAGAAACACGAACTGAGTATCGAAGGGTTCAACAAGCGCCCAATTACATTAGATATTTCTATTCCAGTTAGCAAAACAGCTCTGCCACTTATAGTTTTTTGTCATGGTTTCAAAGGTTTCAAAGACTGGGGCCATTTTAACTGGGTGGCCGAATCAGCCGCTCAACAAGGTTTAGCATTTCTGAAATTTAATTTTTCTCACAATGGTATCCATCCTGAAAATCTGACAGAACTCTCCGATCTCGAAGCTTTCGCTGAAAATAACTATTCAATAGAACTGCATGATCTCGGCGCTGTCATCAATTATGCCGTCGAGAATGCTGCTGTCTTTAATATTAACCCTAAAGAAATTTATCTCGTTGGGCACAGTCGCGGTGGCGGCATCGCTCTCCTTAAAGCTGCCGAAGATAAGAAAGTGAAAAAACTGGCGCTATGGGCGTCTTTATCTGAATTTGATTCTTTCTTCAGACCAGCCACAATCGAAGAATGGCAAAAGAATGGGGTAGTGTATGCCGAGAATAAAAGAACCGGTCAGCAATTGCCGCTCAATAAACAGTTTTACGACGACTACCTGAAAAATAAAAGTACACTGGATGTCAGAAAATCTGCTAAAATGCTTGAAATTCCATTGCTCATCATTCATGGTGATCAGGATGAAAGTGTCAATATCTCTCACGCTGAATTCTTATACAACCTGGTACAACACTCTATCTTTATTAAAGTAGAAGGGGGTAATCATACCTTTGGAGCGAAACACCCTTTTGATCCGGAAACAGATGGCAGCGAAATGCTGGATGAATTGCTCGAAAATACCTTCGAGTTCTTCCTGGATTAAACCTCCTTGATATCGCCTAACTTTTTTTCTATGTTTCTCAGTAATTCAAACTGCTTGGCCTGAGATTCAAATAAAGTCTTGATTTGCTCCTCTAACAAAAGATCCATTTTCTGATGTAAACTCCTGATCTGTATTTCTGCTTTCAGATTAATAATATAGTCGTTCTCGCTGCGCTTTCGGTCTTTTTCTTCTTGTCGGTTCTGACTCATCATAATGATGGGAGCCTGTAAAGCGGCAATACACGATAAAATGAGGTTTAGCAATATGAAAGGGTATGGATCGAATCTGTAATCAAGGACAATGAGTGCGTTGAACAATATCCAGCAAAATAAGACCACACCAAAGCTGATAATGAACTTCCAGCTGCCTCCGAACTGCGCAACATGGTCTGAAATTCGCTGCCCTCTGCTGAGTGGTTCCTCGGGTGGATTCATCAAACTCTGAACAATCAACTGTTCTTCTTTAATGGCCTCTTCAACAATCTTGTGCAGTTTGTCTATTCTGGCTGCTTCGCCGCCGAAAATAGAATTAATATCATTTCTACTCATAATCTCTTGTGTTTTCTACAAACAAAGTTATGTAAAAAGGCACTTGAGTCGGCATTTATTTTGCTAATCTGTAACAGTTTTGAAACCATGATAAAATGTGATTCAAAACTTTATATATCAATAATTATGATAGATAGGATAACATGATCTGTTGTCTCCATGCTCTGCCAGGTAAGAATGGCCTATTATTGATTTTAATATCTGGTTGATAATTTAAAATGACATTATAAAACTAGTCTATTCTTTTTTAACCTAAAAGAGTACTTTTGCATGCTTAAATTTTGAACCGTTTCCAGTACCATATCAATTCTGTTGTTGCTGCTCTTTACAGCAAAGGTCTGCGTCACGCTGTTCTCTGCCCGGGTAGCAGAAATGCCCCAATCATTATGGCTTTCGCCCGATTCGGTAAAATAACTTGCCATTCTGCAATCGACGAACGTGCCGCTGGTTTCATTGCCCTCGGTATCGCCAAACAAACCCAAACGCCCGTTGCCGTTGTATGCACCAGTGGCTCGGCGCTTGCCAATATTTACCCGGCTGTGCTCGAAGCGTTTTATATGCAGGTGCCTCTGCTGGTTATTAGCGCCGACCGTCCTTCTGATATGATCGACCGCTGGGATGGTCAGACCATACACCAAGTCAATTTATTCGGTCTGCATAGTAAAGGGTCTTTTACAACGCCTGAAACCTCAGAGCTTGATTTGAGTGATGCTTTTGTCTCTGCTGCCATAGATACCTATAATGCAGCTATAGATAAAGTCAATGGTCCCGCTCACCTTAACATGCCCCTCCGCGAACCACTCTACGAAGCCGTGATGGAGAAGTTCGTTTATCCGGATATTCCCGCTCCCATTAAGTCTGACTCGACCTTCGACAAAGTGCCCGAGGATTTAATAAAGGCCCTGCACTCGTCTTCTAAAGTGATGATGCTATTTGGCGCCGACTATTCTGAATCGACTATTCAACACCTCAGTCAGCATCAGCATATTGTAGTGTTGTCCGACCTGATGTCTAACAGAAGGCATCTCCAATCAATCACCAACTGGGAGGCTGTGCTGCTTCAGTCAGAAACGTCTGATGCCCTGATGCCAGAACTTTTGATCACCTTCGGTAAAATGGTGCTCAATAAATCGATTAAAGTGTTATTGCGCCAGCAAAACATTCAGCATTGGCACATCGATGAATCTGGCTATTGCGCCGACACCTTCTTTAGTTCGCCTAAAACCGTTTCGATGAAACAAGCTGATTTCCTTAACTGGTTCAATCAGCAATCTTACAGTGTAGCGTCTGATTTTTTAAATCGCTGGCTGCTGACTTCTGATAAACAATTCCAACTGCATCAGTCAGGTAACTGGTCATACGGCGAACTGTCTGCTGTCTCAGCTCTGTTGAAACAATTACCTGATAAGGCTGTTTTGCATGTATCCAATAGTATGTCGGTAAGAAACGCCGCTTATATGGCTTCAACTTTGTCGCCATCAGTTAAAGTATACTGCAACCGTGGGGTTAGTGGTATAGATGGATGCACCAGCACAGCCATCGGAATGGCCATTGCAGATCCGGATAACAGGCATGTACTGATCAGTGGAGATGTGGCCTTTTTATACGATATCAACGCTTTTTTAATTCAGAAACTACCAGCTAACCTAATGATAGTGGTGATGAACAATGGGGGAGGAGGGATATTTAAAATTCTGGATGGTCCTTCTGAAATGCCAGAATTGGACCCTTATGTGTTCACACCTCAAAACTACCAGCTGGCCGATCTGGCTAAGTCATACGGCCTGAACTTTTACCAGGCTAATAACTTTACAGAAATTGAAAAATGCCTGTCAGAAGCTAATCAACAAAGAACTTGCACGCTGATAGAAATAGTGACCGATGCTGACAATAATTCAAAACAATTCAAACAATACAAATCCAATAAGATATGAGTCAAAGAGAATGGCAAACCATTAAAACCTACGACGAGATACTGTTCGAGTATCACGAGGGTATTGCTAAAATTACCATTAACCGTCCGCGTTACAGAAACGCTTTCACCCCAAAAACTAACATCGAGATGATAGATGCCATGGACTATGCCCGCGAGCATCCTGACATTCAGGTGGTGGTATTGACAGGCGCTGGTCCTGATGCCTTCTGTAGTGGCGGCGACCAGAATATAAAAACCATAGGCGGCTACAAAGACGAACATGGGGTTCCCAGACTAAACGTTCTCGAACTTCAACGTAAAATCCGCTCTCTGCCTAAGCCAGTTGTGGCTATGGTGAATGGTTTCGCCATTGGCGGCGGTCACGTGCTCCACGTGGTGTGCGACTTGAGTATCGCCAGCGATAACGCCAGATTCGGTCAGACCGGACCGAGAGTAGGTAGCTTCGACGGCGGTTTCGGAAGTTCTTACCTGGCCAGAATTGTAGGGCAGAAGAAAGCCAGAGAAATCTGGTTCTTATGCCGTCAGTACTCTGCTCAGGAAGCCCTGGACATGGGACTGGTAAACGCTGTAGTGCCACAAGCCGAGTTAGAAGACGAGGTAGTTAAATGGTGCCACGAAATGATGTTAATGAGTCCGATTGCCTTGCGAATGATTAAGTATGGCTTAAACGCCGAGCTGGATGGACAGGCCGGTATTCAGGAACTGGCTGGTAGTGCGACCTTGTTGTATTACTTCACAGATGAAGCTCAGGAGGGAAGGAACGCCTTTGTTGAAAAGCGCAAACCCGACTTCAAGAAATTCCCGAAATTCCCTTAATTCAGAACTCAAATATTGGAAAGACAATTGGACGGAAAGCGGTTCAATTGTCTTTTTTTTGTCATAAAATTTTGAGTTTTAAAATAAAGGTCGGATGGGGGGCGTTAGCAAAGAGAACTTGTAAATTTTTTAGATAAATCCGAAAGGAAAAGAGTGATTTAATCACTGGTGTTTTTAGCGTAAAATATGAATAAAGTTATTATTTGTAATGGTTTTACTTTTTTGTTGCAACAAATTCACTTCACATTAAATTCATTTTGGGGTCATACAGAATTAATCGAAAAAATTTCGTTTCATTGAAAAATAATAATACTTTTGCAACCTTAACTAATTTCATCAAATTAAATGAGCCAAGCACATTCAAAAAAATCTACGAACTGGGTAAGCATTTTGACTATACCCCTAGCATTAGTTGTTTCCATCTTACTTTACATTTTTGTATTCGGTGATCCGGACAATTTTAATCCTGACCATTCACCAAAAGAAGGTAACTTTTTTGCAATCATTCACGAAGGTGGTGTGATTGTACCAATTCTAATGTCATTGTTTTTAACAGTATTCACTGTAGTTATCGAGCGTATGTTGACCATTCTTCGCGCTAAAGGTAAAGGCACATTAGAAAACTTCCTTCAAAAAGTAAAAACTCACCTTAACAATGGTGATGTAAACGCTGCTATCGCTGAGTGCGACAAACAAAAAGGTTCTGTTGCCAACGTTGTAAACGCCGCTTTACATAAATATGTTGAAATGGAAAAAGACACTGAACTTGAAAAAGAACAGAAAGTATTGGCCATTCAAAAAGAACAGGAAGAAGCTACTTCATTGGAATTACCAATGTTAGAGAAAAACTTATCTATCCTTGCTACTATCGCATCAGTTGCTACCCTGGTAGGTCTGTTAGGTACAGTAATCGGTATGATCAATGCGTTCTCTGCTTTGGCAACTTCTGGTTCTCCTGACCCTGCTGCTCTATCTGCTGGTATCTCTGAGGCTTTGATCAATACCGCTATCGGTATCGGTACCTCTGCAGTTGCTATCATTTTCTATAACGTCTTCACCAACATGATTGATAAATTAACATATGGTATCGACGAGATAGGTTTCAGCATTTCTCAGACTTTTGCTTCAAAAAAATAAAATTTTAATTAACCGGTAAATACACTGACGTATGCCTAAAATTAAAGTTCCACGTAAAAGTACCTCGATTGACATGACCGCCATGTGCGATGTGTCTTTCCTGTTGCTGACGTTTTTCATGCTAACGTCTAAGTTCAGACCACCTGAGGCAGTGCCAATCGACCTGCCGAACTCTCGTTCTCAGATTAAACTTCAGAATGTAATGACGATCTCTGTCGATAAAGAGGGTCGCGCTTACTTCGGTGTAACTGAAACCAGTACCAGAGAGGCTCTGCTTACCCGTATGCTGAATAAACACCCTGAAATTAAACTTAATAAAGATCAAGTAAAAGCTTTTAAAGGATTGGATATGATTGGTTTTTCTATGGCAGAAATGTCTGGTGTACTATCTCTCAACCCGGTTCAATACAAAAAGTTCAAACAAAATGGTATACCCAAAGACTCTATGCAATGTGAATTGGCCGAATGGGTATTTCAAGCCAGATTTGTTGATCCAACTATGAAAGTGGCTATCAAGGGAGATAAATTCAGTAATATCAAAGCTGTTAAACAAGTGATATGGGCGCTGACTGAAAAAGCGGGTCTGAACAGATTCAATCTGATCACAACCCTGGCAGGAAGCTCTGAAAAAACAACTACAACCTCAGAACAATAAGAAACTCCCACAATGGCAGAATTAAATACCTCGGAAGGAGGCAGTAAGAAGAAACATGGTAAGAAACGGTCGAAAAAACTGTCAACCAAGGTGGATTTAACCCCAATGGTTGACCTGGCTTTTCTTCTGATTACTTTCTTTATGTTGACCACGACATTGAATAAACCCAATGCCATGGAACTGAACATGCCTAAGAAACTTCCAGATAATGTTGCAAAAATTAACGAGGAACTACTCCTCAACCTGATTCTCGATAAAGATAACTCAGTATGGTGGTACGAGGGCATGACTGCCACCGACCTTAAAAGAACGGTTTTCGCCAGCGAAAAAGGTATCAGAGATATCATTTACTGGAAACAAAATCAGTTGCAGAAAACTTATGGCAGTAAAGATACCATGATTTGTATTATCAAAACCACTGATGACGCTAACTATAAAGGTATGGTAGATGCCTTGGATGAAATGGAAATCACCAACGTGAAACGCTATTCTATTCAGGACGTTCAACCTATCGAACTAGAAGCCATCAAAAACGGAGGAAATTCCAAAGTCGCAAAATAAACTGTATAGCCTATTTACCTTTTAAACCCAATGTGTATTAACTAAAAAATTCAAGTACAATGGACAGTAACAAAAATTTCTTCGATCAATCCA
>JAIXYV010000116.1 GCA_027490055.1 Bacteroidota bacterium
GCTCCGAAGAGAAAACCGCTTTCACGGTCGATCACTAACTTTCAAGCCCAGGTAAGGTTCCTCGCGTATCATCGAATTAAACCACATGCTCCTCCGCTTGTGCGGGCCCCCGTCAATTCCTTTGAGTTTCAACCTTGCGGTCGTACTTCCCAGGTGGATTACTTAACGCTTTAGCTTGGTCGCTGACAGTATATCGCCAACAACGAGTAATCAACGTTTAGGGCGTGGACTACCAGGGTATCTAATCCTGTTCGCTCCCCACGCTTTCGTGCCTCAGCGTCAATATTGGTTCAGCAAGCTGCCTTCGCTATCGGTGTTCTGTATCATATCTAAGCATTTCACCGCTACATGATACATTCCGCCTACTTTAACCAAATTCAAGATCTTCAGTTTCAATGGCTGTTCTACAGTTGAGCTGCAGGCTTTCACCACTGACTTAAAGATCCGCCTACGCACCCTTTAAACCCAATAAATCCGGACAACGCTTGGATCCTCCGTATTACCGCGGCTGCTGGCACGGAGTTAGCCGATCCTTATTCTTACGGTACCGTCAGTATACTACACGTAGTATTTTTTCTTCCCGTATAAAAGCAGTTTACAACCCAGAGGGCCGTCATCCTGCACGCGGCATGGCTGGGTCAGAGTTTCCTCCATTGCCCAATATTCCCTACTGCTGCCTCCCGTAGGAGTCTGGTCCGTGTCTCAGTACCAGTGTGGGGGATCATCCTCTCAGACCCCCTAAACATCGTAGCCTTGGTAAGCCATTACCTTACCAACTAGCTAATGTTGCGCATGCTCATCTCTAATCCCCGGAAGTTTGATTATCGAATGATGCCATTCAATAATGTTATGGAGTATTAATTCCGATTTCTCGAAGCTATTCTCCAATTAGAGGTAGATTGCATACGTGTTACGCACCCGTGCGCCACTTTCATGTCATATTGCTACAACAATCTCGTTCGACTTGCATGTATTAGGCCTGCCGCTAGCGTTCATCCTGAGCCAGGATCAAACTCTTCATTGTAAAAAATTTTGATCTGACTTTTCTCAAAGTATTATATTTGAGGTCCGCTATTTCTTCTCTTTAAAATCTTCAAAGAACTTTCCTTTTCTAAAAGGGACTGCAAAGGTAAGACAAATTTTGATATCTCCAAAATAAATTTCAAATAATTTTCATTTATTTTTTTGACCCTGATTTGATCGTTTTTAATGCCTGTTTTCAATTACTTTCCAACTGGCCAATTTAACTCTCTTTATCTTTGCAATCTGTTTCAGAACGGGGGTGCAAAGGTAATATCATTTTTCACATTTCCAAATAAAATTTTATAATTTTTTAAAACTTTTTTTGAAGGTGTTTGTCTTCTTTTTTATACAGTATCTTTCAGAACGGGAGTGCAAAGGTAATATTAATTCCCCCACTTCCAAATTTATTTTCAAAACTTCTGTATTTATTTTGCAAGAGATTGATTATCAGGTGATTAAAATACGGACCTGGTTTACTTAACTGCCTTCTAATCACTTGTTTAGATATTTATCCTTGAGCGTTTTTGTAAAATAACTGATGGGTATTGCCCTGTTTATGAGCACCTAAACCCTTGCTATCACTCACTTAACACACAATTTCACCCTATTCTAACACAATCTTCTGAGTTCTGCCGCTTTTATCTGTAATAATGTAAATTCCCCTTGCCCAAGTGGCCGTTTCTACCCTTATCTCCCCATTTACCCGCTCCCACTCGCCCAGCCTCTGCCCAATACTCGTATAGATACTGTATACTTCTCCTGCCTCTCCCTCTATACATATATATGTACTGCCAGGATTGGGATATACCTTTATACCGCTCTCCCCTATCTCTTCTATCCCATTGTCCTTACTCACTCTTATTATAGTAGCATTCTTGGTGCGTATCGGTTCGTTCAAATCAAAATAGATCATCGCATTGTTATATATACTGTCGCCAACCCTTAAGTCAGATTTAACCATGGCGTCAAATTCAATATAACCTTTACTGCCCGCTTCCGATAAACTCTTAGGCGCTAAACCAATATCCTCGAAGGTCCATGTCAATACATTGCCATTGCTGCTTACCTTGTAAGCATGACTGGCTCCACGCATCCTAAACTCATACACTGGTATATTGACATTTAATGTGTCAACGACTCTAACCCTATCTGCATAATCATTCCCTTCATTCTGAAAGTCGATGTGGTACCTCACCAGCTTTATACCACTATATATCTTTCCCTCCGGAACACTGTACTTGGTATTCGGATCGTAACTATAGACGCATCTGTGTACAATACTGTCTCTGTTAGCTGTTGTGTCTTCGCCAGCTATCTGTTCTATATAGGCTTTATGACATACCCGCTGATTCAAAGAAAAGTTGCTGAATGGATACTTCAAACTCAATACAATATGCTTCTCCTCGGCAAAGCCTACACTTAGCTCGTAGTATAATCTGTTGCCAATTTTACTTTTGTAGGCCGGTATACTAGTTATATACTCTGTACCAGGCGCCAGATCAATATGGAATTTAACCGGAGTGGCCGCTGACTGATTACAGCCTTCTCTATATACTATATAGGTGGAGCTAAAGTTCTGATCAATTCTCTGCCTTCCCGATACCAAGGTTCTCACCCTTACATCCAATACGCTATTGCTTTTCCCTTTATACGCAAAGTTGATAATATCAGTAGTAAATGTATTATTAAAGGTTCGAGAACAAATTGCTGAACTATAAGTCAGGCTATAACACGAATCCAGCCTTACGCCATCAATCGGTCTGAAACAAACATCTTCATTGGCTAAGGGATAATAGACTGCCGTGCCATCTGTAGTACCTGTCTGAAACTCGGTGAAGCCATACAATTCGGTTACCGGCACAGACAAAGGAACATCTCCAGCATCGTACTCATTGTTTTGGTTATGATCAATAAAGGTGCGCATTACAATGGTATCCTGCTGTTGATGCGCCAAAACAGTTTGATCCATCTCTGCTATCCCATGGCAGTTAAATTTATTAAACCACAAGTCGTCATTGCCATAGACATAGACCTTGTTTTTATTCGTGATATATCTCAAAGGGAAACTATCTCTGTATTTAAACCTGAAATTTCGCTCCATCTGTTTAAGGTTTACAAATGAATATACATCGTAAGTTATTGAGGTGCTTAAGGGTTTAACGCTTAATACGACTCTGTTGCCAATAGTGCTTAATGAGGGGCGGTCCATATTAGTGGTAATAGAATCCATCTTGCTACCAAATAAAATCTTACTGATGGTCGATTGATTTTCGGTCACATATAAATAAGACCCCACGCCTGTTAAACCTCTTATAGTATTACTAATTTTATGCGGACTGGTGTAATAACGTGTCCAGACACCTGCACTGTAACAGTAAACACTATTATTAGCGCTTATCGCCAGCGTATCCCCTTTCATGGCCAGATGGTATTCGGGTGATTCAATTTTAAAGTCCATTGAAACCAATCCGTTGCTGTTCACCTGATAAACCTTACTCTTAGGATAACCAATGACACTATCAATAGTAGTTACCAGATACACCACATTCTTAAACTTATATAAGCGTACTTTCTCCCAATGACGGTTCACCAGATTATTATCCAGAAAAACACCGATTCTATTCCAGCTACTACCATTAACGGTATATATAGCAAATTTGCCGGTGTCATTAACACCAGCAACTACCATTTGGTTATTGGAAAGGAAATGACAATCTGGAATTAGATACTGCGGATCGAGAATCTTTTTAACGGTCGGGAGCAAGGTCCATTTTTTAGTTTGTGGCGACCATCGTTGCATGATACAGGTATCAGCATAGGTATACTTTAGGGTATAAACCTGACCGCCAGTATCGGTAGCGGCGCAATCAATCGGCTGACCAGTGCCATCTCCAATTGGTTGTATCTGTGCCTTGACACTCACAAACATCAGCAAAAAAAGTAAGCCTATTAGTTGTTTCATCATTTTGTTATTTTATACCTTAAGTTTAATGCCAGCGACTGACTGACCATCTTACTTCTTAGTTCGCCAGAGCCTAAATCGTAACGCAGATTCATAGATTGCATACCCGCTTCTGCGCTTAGCCACCACTTACCATACAACCTTCTGCTATAGCCTAAGCTGGCATTTAATCCGAAACTTAGTGGATTCTGAATCATATCGCCTGCTTGTTTGTATGACAATTCATTTAAAGAGAAACTTGACCCAGTGCTCGCAACCAAAGCCGACAGATTGACGCCCGCCCCTATTAGCAATTCAGAATTCTTATTAATAGGCAAACTATAGTTCACTAATAATGGCAAAGACAGAAAGCTGTATGACTGACTCTCTCTAACATTTATTACTAATGGATTGGAAGTATCCGGCACTGTTATATAACTCAATATAGTATTATCGGGCAAACGAATTGGAATCTCTCTTAACTTATAAGTGAAGTTGACCTGATTATTAATCCTCTTATAATGTAATCCGGTGTTGAAACGCAGTCCTACCCTCTGAGACAATTTAAATTCAAAGTTCAGATTCACAAACATCGCCGACTGGTTTTCATTAGACATTTTGAAGACATTCTTTGAATCTTTGTGCAATCGCTCTTCATTGCTAAGCCCTTTTACCTCGCTTCTCACTCCCGCAATACCAGCACTGCCTCCTATAATGAATCTAACTTTTTCGGGCTTTTTGGTTGAATCATCGTCTTTATTAGTCTTCTTTACAGTAGTATCTTTATTATTCAAGCTGGCTGTTGAGTTATCTGATTGTGCAGTTTCCGCTTTGTTCTCTTCAGCATTACCCTCTTTAGCGGACTGATTTTCTATTGGATCTTCGTTGTCGGACACACTCATCTGTAGCTTCTCAACCGCCTTCTTTAGACCATCATTAATATCCGCTAATTGAATTTGATGATCTACAGAGCCCCATTTCATAGGCTCTGTGTTTTCAGGCAAATCCTTGCCAGCACTTGATTTGGATGCTCCGTCCTTTACAATCTTTCTTCCTGAAGAAGTCTGAGTTTTATATGGTTCAAAGCCTTTTGTTCCTTTAACGGCATTGAAGTCATTATCTATTGAAGGTTCTGTTTTAGCAAGTGATTCGGCACCTGGGTCCATTTGTGGAGTAGCTTTAGAAGTCGCAGACGCATGGGAGATCGTCTGTGTAGTTGTATCAGAAATTGCAGTTTGTACAGATGGTTTTGAAATCAAATAATAGGAGAAGGCACCGGAAAGCAATAGCAAACCGGCTCCTACAAAAAACCAAGGCAGGAAGCGTCTCTTCTTTTTTTCTTCCAGTTCCGCACGCAGCCGCTCCCATTGGCCATCGTGCAGTGGTTCGTGATGCTCAAATAAAGCATCCTTCAATGCTGTATTGAGCTTATTGTTTGATTTCATTTTTCTTTAATTGTGTTTTAACTAATTCGGCCAGTGCTTTTTTAGCGCGACTGTATTGAGCGCGCGAGGCCTCCTCGCTTATTTGTAATCTCTCTGCTATTTCTTTATGGCTCATGTCATCTACCACAAACATGTTAATAATAATTTGCTGATTGATGCTTAATCGACCGAGCAGCTTCATGGCCATCTCGGCTTCAAAAGACACTTCTTCTTCGGTATCTGTCTCCTGAATATCCAGGGCATAATCTGAAATATGCTCTACCATCAAAGCACTTTTCTTTTTCCTCAGAAAATCCAGTGCGGTATTGATGCCCACTCTGCTGATCCAGGTTTTTAGGGAGCTGCCGCCTTTAAAGGATTCGATAGACCGGTACACCTTCATCATGGCATCGTGAAAGATTTCTTCTGCATCTTCGCGATTACCGGCATACCTCAAACTCAGTCCCATCAATACAGGACCATACACATCATACAAATGCTTCTGAGCTTTTATATCATTTTTAATGCATTTCGCTATTAGTGTTTTTTCATCCAAAAGGAACCGTGTTTAGTTGTATAGACGAAAATATGTAAAATATGTGACAGATTTTTTTGGATTTTGTAAATATCTGAATCACCGTATACTAAAATCAGCCTAAATTGCATTCTCTATTTTATGTCTCCTATCCGCCTGATCGTCATTTTACTCTTCATTTGCCAGTCGGCGATGGCTCAAAGCTTTGTCGTTAATGATTCTTGCACTGGCAATATCACCACCTATACCCGAATCAACGATTCACTTTATGCCGTTCAAGCCTATTTCAGGCAGCAGCCTATCTTTAAAGGTTACTTGTATTTCCCGGTGCTTAATGAACAATACGATCCGGAAGTTACCACCCAATATGACGACTATTACAACCGGACCACTCAAACCGGCAGGTGTACCACATGGACAAACAATGGCTACATCAAGACCATATCCAATTATGAACCAGTAAAAAAAGAATCTGAAAAATGGACCTTTGTTAATGGGAAGATGGAAACCCACACCTTGTATAAGCCCTCTTATTATTTGAGTGAACAATATGACACCGCCGGGAAACTGACCTATTCGAACCTTGACGATTACCGAAATTACGGCAAGCGAACAAACATACAACGCGTTAAAGGTAAACTTAAAAAAATCCATTACATTGAAGATCGCAGCAATGGCGCGTTTTATCCTAAAAATGGTGTAACAAAATACTACAACATCAATGATGAAATCCAGCAGGAACTAATCTATTTCAAAAATTCTTCCCGCATTAAGAGGACGACATACTACGACGAAGAGAACATCAATATCTATGAAAACGATATAGAGGGAAATGAAATCTTGGCAGAAACCAAAGACCGCAAGACCAAACAAACTACTTACATCAGAAAAAGTCGCTATTTAAAAGATGCTAATGGATTTGTGTACGACTATCTCAAATGGGAAGGATCCGACACCAGCTTTATTGCCCGACGTTCATTAAAAGACTCTAGCATCTATGCTTACAGGTACAATACCGATTACTATATCTGGTTTAAAAACGGTTTGTTCAATGCCAACGTCTTTAATCACGATACATTTGATCAATACGACCGGGTAGAGTATAGACAGAAAGGCAAACATCTTTTTGTGAAAGCCTGGAAAAACGGGCAGTTTAAAATTTGTCGCCATATTGCCTATCCAGATTTTCAAACCAACTTTCAGTATTTCCCCTATCCGGTTAAAGAATTAAATGAACAGTTATCCTATTTTAATTACACCTTTTCGGATTACACCTATAAATATACGGTGAATGATCCAGATATTGAGAGCGATGAAATCCATTACATCTGCAATTTCACCGACAGCTTTTATTCCAATGCTCAACTTAGCGGTATCCATACTTTTCACGATGACACAATTATCTATTATAACATGATCAATGGAAAGCCCCAGATTGCCTACCATTCTCATTTCCTAAAACCGATTAAAGACATCAATCAATGTGCAACTGGCATGAAAAATCTGCAGGGCGAATGGACCATTCCAGCACGTTATGATGAAATACGACCAATATTTTCAGACACATCCCTCATCTACTTTTGTTTGGCTGGCGATTATACCACAGTGTATAAGTGGAATGGCCAATTGTTATTACCAACAACAAAGGATATTATTACACCAGGAAAGTATGACGGCGACTATAATAATATCTGGTGCCTAAACCAAAAACTAACCGACTCCCTACATCTTAGCAATAACATCATCCTTCAAATAAGGAACGAGGCAACCAATAAACATCGTTTCATCAATCTTAAAAACGAGTTGCTGATTAGTTTACCTTATAGAATGTATGTCATGTCCGATTTCAGAGAAGAAGGATTGGAAAATATGTCCTTTAACATTTCAGATTCTTTGGGCAGAGTCGGTTTTATAGATTTAAAAGGGCAGTATTTCCTTTGCAAATACTCTTTATTATTCCCTTTAGTGAACGGCGACAGGCTGATGCGACTGGACAGCTCTAAGGACATTTATATCATTACAGCTGAGCATAAGATATTAGACATTCCGCCATTTGCTGATTACAGAAAATTAAAAGACAACGACTCTTTAATCATGTTAATCAATCACGATAGCTCTTTTAGCATCTATAATATCTTCAATAGACTAGTCCCTTTAGTGAACCACCGCTTCAAACTTTATGACAACGCCGACAAAAATGGTTTGTTCCAGGCACATCTAAATGGTAAATCTGGCATTGTCAATCAATATCTTCAAACAGTCATCCCCTTTAAGTACACCCAAATTTTTGTCACGGGTCAGGACTATTATATGTGTCGTAACGCAGACACCACAGATTTTTACACGCCATTCGGTCAATTCGCCCACCGAATTGTCTGTGATACGATCTATCACGCCTATAATTACAACTTCGATTATTATGGTTACCCTTACCAGGTCAATAACTACTATTACGGAGGTGGGCGATATAATAGTTCTTACTGGTTAGCGTATTCTAAGAATGGAAAATTTGGCTTAATAAATTTAAGAGGAAAATTACTGACTAATCAATTATATGATAAAATCGCCACCTCTACATCTACCAATTATTTCATTTTCTTCCAGAAATCGAACATCTCTACTGGTCATCTTGAATTGGACACCATACAAATAAGAAATAATTTCCCGGCAGAAACCTACTTCTACTATCAAAACATCATCAATTCGACTGACAATGGCATCATTAACTATCAAGGCGAGGTAATTGCTACAGAAATCACATCTGTCAATACCCCTGTCAGTCGTTATGGCAATTCGAGTATTTTCAAAAATGACAAGTTATATGGAATTATTAATGTCATGGGCGAATGGATTTTGAAATCCGATCAATATCAGCAATGCAATATCAGGAATGAAGACGGACTGGCTTATGTAACCAATAACGAAGGCAAGGCGGGCGTGATAGATTGTTCGGGTAAAGAAATTGTGAAGACCGAACACAAAATGATCAGTTACGAACCTCGTTACCATATATTGTGGCATTCCGATTTAATTAATCTGAGCAATACTGTTTACAGCGAAGAAACCCATAACATCTGGCAGATTAGCAATGGCACTAAACAAATACGAGATACGCTGGACTATCCAACTAATTTTATAAATGGATACAGCATAGTTAAAAATCGTTACAATTATTATGGTATTATAGATTCGGCCCTGAACGTTCCGTATGGTTTCCGCTTTAAATCTTACAACACCATCATGAACAATCAGTGCATCTTAAAAGACAGCAGCGGACAATCGTGGTTAATGGACGGCGATTTTAAGCGGATAAAAACTTTTAAATCTAATAAAATCAGTCTGCTTAATGATACCATGTTAATGGTCTTTAATGGCAACATGAGTTATACCATGACCATCAGCGGACAAGTTTTAGATTCTTCTATGAATTTCTTTGCCGAATTTCCTAAATCTACTTTTAGCACTTACTGGAACGATGAGGATAATATTGAAGAGCGCCTTTATGATAATGAGGAAGAATATTATGAAGATCTTGAAGAAAACGAAGTAGAAGATACTGAAGTGGCAAGTATGAGGGACACTTGCAGTGATGCTCAGATTAATTTTATGAAAATTGTCAATCTATACATGGATGCATCTGAAAGCAACATCTATTACGGAAAAGAGATTTTCCCTACTCCGAACTATCAATATCGCGACAATTATTATTACGACTACCCTAATGAATTAAATCCTGGAATTTTCACCTATAATATAGCAGGATTTTGCACATTGGCCGCATACGAAGCTTCGCGCGTTAGTCTGAGTCAGCTCGACCGCTTTACCAATTTATATATAGACGGCCATTCCGGACGCCTGTTAAACTACACCTATAATATGGGTCGCGATTACAACAACGACCTCTACACCAACTTTTATTTCAGTGACAATAACATCATCTATGAATTTATTTTAAGCGATTTAATAGAACCCACTAAGCATGCTGAGTTTGACCAACTGGTCTTAAAAACATTGGAGCGACTGGAGTTACAGAATATTCCTTGTTATAAGTCGCCGGACTTTATTGCCTTGCTCAACGACAAGATGAAAGCGGGCAAAGATGGCATTGAGTTAAAAGTCGAGTCAGACATCAGCATTACTATTTCTTATGAAGATTTAAAAACCATGATGAGGGAGGTGTGGAGAGAGAAGTTATTGGAGTGAGCAATCTTACTTACCCAGCATGCGCTCCACATACTTCCCAATAATATCGAATTCGATATTCACTGTATCCCCTGCCTTTAAATATTTAAAGACAGTGTGCTCGTAAGTATATGGAATAATCGCCACAGAGAATCGGCCTTTCTCGCTATCAACTACCGTTAAACTGGTACCATTGACAGTGATAGAGCCTTTTTTTACAGTGACGCCATTATTAGTATATGTGAAAAAATATTTCCAACTACCGTTTTCATCGCTTACAGATTCGCATACCGCGGTGCAATCGACATGCCCCTGAACGATGTGTCCATCAAATCTGCCATTGGCTGGCATGCATCTTTCCAGATTCACGAAATCGCCTATCTGCAATTTTCCGAGATTGGTTAAATCCATGGTTTCTTTAATGGCAGTTACCACGTGTTCATGACCATTAATGGCGACCACTGTGAGGCAAACCCCGTTATGCGCGACGCTTTGGTCGATTTTAAGTTCGTGACCAATTGGCGAAGCGATAGTAAAATGCACATTACTTAATTCGGGCACGATTGCCTTCACTTCACCCATACATTCAATGATTCCTGTAAACACAGTGCGAAGGTAAATGGAAATTATGGATTATTAAAATGACCTGTTGGCGCTTAGAACCTGGTCACTAATCTGACATTGATTCTTCGGCCTGTCAGGTAATTTGGCACCCCATAAGTGGTATTGCTAAAATCTTTCACCCACAAATACGAAATCACATTATTAATTTGAAGCAGGTTATAGACATCTACTCCAATCCACATTTGTTTGATGTGTTTGCTTTGCAGCTTGGTGGAGTCACCACCAATAATCACTTTACTGAAACCGATGTCTACCCTTTTATAGGAAGGAATGGTATTGCCTTCTTTGTATCTGGCTTCACCACCCAGGTAGTAAGGCATACCAGAGCCAAAGTTCAGCATCAGGTGCATTCTATAATTTTTATTGGTTTTCAGTTCATCCTGGAACATGATGGAGGCACTGATTCTTCTATCTGTTGGTCGGCGCAGATTACCAGTCTCTACAGTAACACTATCGCTGTTGACATACGTAATCTTCTCATCCGTTTTAAGCATGCTCAGAGTAAACCAGCTTTCAAGTCCTTTGATGAACTCGCCGTTAATACGGGCATCAAATCCACCAGCATAGCCGCGAGCAGAATTGGTAGCGTAGTAGCGAATTCTAACATTGTCGAGTACGTATGGCACCAGGTAATCCATGTCTTTGTAAAACAGTTCGGCACTGAGTTTAAACGGTCGGCCATATTTCTTAAAACCGAATTCGACACCACTGACATAGTGTATACTTCGCTGCGCTTTAAGGGCAGTATTGACACGACCGCTGAAATCGCGCATCTCGCGATAAAATGGCGCCTGGTAATAATACCCGAAAGCGCCTTTAATTAAGACATTCTTTTTAAGAGGAATGGTATCATTCTTATGTTTAACATTAAAGAATTTATTTGGCTCGAAGAAGAATTGAACGCGAGGAGAAATCAATGATTGTCCGTTTAGCTCCGAATACAGATATCTAACACCGCTTATTAAAGTGATTTGATTGACGATACCGAAATTCTGGTGGTACTGAGCATAACCAGAGAGACGCTGGTTGTTGATGGTTGATTTTGAACGAACCTGTTCAGACAAAAATATACCGGTATCATTAAAGCCAAATGGATTGATATTGTAATCTGATGAATCGCTGTACTTCCATTCTTTAAAAACATCATTGATATGTTCAATCTGGTATTTGACACCATATAATAGTTTACCTGGGTGCGACAGATTATCAAGATCTCTGAAAGAGGAATTATTTAGTTTTTTCTTAAACCCATTGCGATTGCTAAAGCCTCTGAATTTGATGGCGCCGTTATGAGCAAAATTAATGACTGTAAAACTCAGATCATTGCGGGCATGATTGATAAAATAGCCGTAGCCAAGTAAGGCCCTTTCGTTACCAAAGCTACTTGAGCCAAGGTTATTATCAATTTCAGAGATTTCATATTTGCCCTGAATATCGTAGTGTTCACTTTCGACAGAAGAGAAGGCAGATGCCATAAACTTAAGTTCGACATCACGCTTGGCATGCACAAAAGACAAACCACCCATAACACTGCTATAGTCGACAATCTCCTGACCATCCATGCCAATCTTTAATTTCAGAGCACTTTGCAGAGTACCGAAAGTTGTTTCCTGATATTCTGGTTCAAAACGGTAACGGTTCTGCGCGTAGTTTAAGAGCAGCTCCATTCTGTTGTACCGGTTGAAGTGGTAGGTCATGAGCGATTGAAAATCACCAAATCTGGATTTATAGTTCCCTATAGCATCCAGAGAGTTTAACACATTTTTATTCCCTCTGTATCGCGCCCCTAATATATAGGTGAAGCGATTTGAGTCGCGGTACCCAATTCTGTGTTTCGCTTTTATCAAACCATCGACATACATCGAAGCGCCCAACAAGCCAATTTGCACACCAGAGCTTTGGCGCACCGGACTGCGGTAGTTGACATCCAGAACCGAAGATAATTTATCGCCGTATTTGGCTTCGAAGCCACCAGCCGAGAACACCAGGTTGTTAACCATGTCTGGATTAACGAAACTCAAACCTTCCTGCTGACCGCTTCTGACCAGCTGAGGACGGTAAATTTCGAAATCGTTGACATAGATAAGGTTCTCGTCGTAACTCCCGCCACGCACATTGTATTGCGAGCTGAGTTCATTATTCGAACTAACCCCTTGTAAGGTTTTAACAAAATCCATGAAGTCGCCGCTCACACTCGGGCGCGAATTAAACGGCTTTAAAACAATGGTACTGGCCCTTGCAGAAGTAGCGCTAATCTTAGGATTGACACGTATTATCTGCACAGAAGATTTGAGGATAATATCCAAAAGGTAATCCTCGTCGTTAAATATTTCAGGGATAACTGTAATATAGACGGTAAAATCAGGGTGCTCGAAGCGAAGACTATTGCGCTTGCCAGAGATGTATTGAATACGGTAGTTCCCAAGACTATCGCTGTAGCCGATTTCACCAGAGGCAGTATTGCTGATTTTAACCGAGTCTACAATATGAATAGAATCAGATAAGGTTCTGCCATATACATACGACTGCGATTTTGCAGAGTGAAACAGGAAGAGCGATATGATAAGCAGGCAATACCTCAAAAATTGATTTGCAGGTTTAACGGATGATGGTCCTGATTATTGCTTAAGCGCCGTAATTGTGTCAGAAGGATTACTTGCAGAGAAGACAGTATTGCCAGCAACCAGCACAGTAGCACCGGTATCGATAAGTTTTTTGTAGTTAGCGAGTGTCACGCCACCATCAATTTCAATTTCGAAACTGACGCCTAAACGCGCCTGCATATTTTTTAGTTGCTCTATCTTTCTATAGGTATTCTCTATAAACGACTGACCTCCAAAACCTGGGTTAACGCTCATCAGACATACCAGATCCATATCACCGGCAACGTCTTCGAGGTTAAGCACATTGGTGTGAGGATTAACCGCCACACCTGATTTCATTCCAGCGGCTTTGATAGCTTGCAAACTGCGGTGCAGGTGAGTACAGGCTTCGATATGCACAGAAAGCACATGCGCACCAGCTTCAGCAAAACGCGTGATATAACGGTCAGGATCCACAATCATCAAATGCACATCCAAAGGTTTGGTAGCGTGTTTTTTGAGACTTTGCATCACCGGAAAACCGAATGACATATTAGGCACAAACACACCATCCATGATATCGACGTGAAACCAGTCGGCAGCACTATTATTAATCATTTCGATATCGCGCTGCAGATTACCAAAATCAGCAGAGAGAACACTTGGAGCTATTTTATGAGACATGCCGCGAAGATAATACTGAATCCTGAAATTTAAACTATCGAAATTACGGGGCTATGCCTCCCCTTGTTTTATTAAAAATTAGTATCTTCGCAAAAAATTTACCATGCGTTTACTACTTGTATTAATCATGAGTCTCTCTTTCACCCAATTGATGGGACAGAAGGAAGAAGAGGTAACAGCCAGAATGAAATCAGATATCAGCTATCTGGCCAGCGATATGTTGGAAGGCCGTTTAACAGGCTCGATTGGCGAAAGCAAATCGTCACTATATATAGCAGACGAATTCAGAAAGTATAAACTGACACCAAAGGGCAACGACTCAGGTTCGTATTTACAGAACTTCAGTATTGTTAGATTGAGAATCAACCAAACCAATTCCTATTTCTTATGGACTGAAGAGAATATGCTGATGAATGGCTTCAAGCCAAAGAGCGGCGATTTCTATCCAATGCCACAGAGTTGCAACAAAGACAGTCTGGGTAAAACACCAGTCTTCCAGGCAGGCTATGGCATAGTAGCACCAGAGCTCAACCACAACGACTATGCAGATACCAACGGCATCAGAGGAAAAGTATTTGTAATCAAATTAGGTAGCCCCGAAGCGGGAGTTGCTCACGGTAAATACGAAGCCTACGAAGGCATGAATTACAAAGTTGACCTGGCAGTAAAAATGGGTGCCAGAGCTGTTGTATTTGTAATCGTTGATTCTGCAATTGAAGCCCCTAAAGGCAAACTCGACCGAAATGTGAAGCCCCGCTCAATTCCGGTAGTATTCGCAGCCAAAGAAGCGCAATCAATTTTAAAAGCAAAAGACATTACCTTCTCTGTAAACATCCTGCAAGTAAATGCCACTGCTCATAATGTGATAGGCTTTATCAATAATAAAAAAGCTAAAACGATTGTCATCGGCGCGCATCAGGACCATCTGGGCTATAACGAATTTGGCGGCAGCAGATACACTGGTGGTGGCGAGATTCACAATGGTGCTGATGACAATGCCAGTGGTGTTGCCATGATGTTGGAACTAATGAGAGAAATTAAAAAGAACAAAAAACTGAGAAAGAATAATTACCTGTTTATCGCGTTCAGTGGCGAAGAGCAAGGTTTATTAGGCAGTAATTACTTCGTTAAAAATCCGACTATAGATGTTAAGAGCATTCAATACATGTTGAATTTCGACATGGTTGGCAGACTCGATTCAACAAAGAAAGCTTTAATGATATATGGTGTTGGAACCAGTCCGGTTTGGAAAACGGCTTTAACTAAACTCAAAACCGATTCAACTGAAATCAGAATCAAAACGACTGAGAGTGGTACAGGTGCATCCGACCACACCAATTTCTACTACGAAAACAAACCTGTATTGCATTTCTTCACCGGTCAGCATTACGACTACCACATGCCGTCTGACGACGAGAAATTGATCAACTACCATGGTATGTACCAGGTATTGGGTGTCACCATGCAGATGATTAAAGCAGTCAACAAAACCAAGGATTTCCCTTTCACCACTACTAAAAGTGAAGAAAGTGAAAAGATGACTTTCAAAGTTACTTTAGGCATTATGCCAGATTATGTATTTGATGGCACTGGCGTAAGAATCGATGGCGTTAATCAAGGCAAACCTGCTGCTAATGCAGGCTTATTAAAAGGTGATATCATTTTAAAACTGGGCGATTTCCAGATTTCAAGCATGCAGGATTACATGAAAGCTTTGGGTAAATTCAGCAAAGGACAAACAACAACCATTAAAATAAAAAGAGGCGACAAAGAAATTGACTTACCTCTAACCTTCTAAAATCAATGAAAATAACAGACCACATAAAAGGCGCCAACAAAACCCTTTTTTCTTTTGAAATACTTCCACCTTTGAAAGGTGACAGCATCGATAGCATTTACCATGGCATAGATCCATTAATGGAATTTAAGCCATCGTTTATTGATGTAACTTACCACAGAGAAGACTATGTAGAAAAGAAAAGAGCAGACGGTTCATTTGTAAAAGTAGCGACCAAGAAAAGACCAGGTACTGTTGCTATATGTGCAGCCATCATGCATAAATACAACATCGATGCAGTGCCACATATCATCTGCGGCGGTTTTACAAAAGAAGATACTGAGAATGCTTTAATCGACTTAAACTTTTTAGGCATAGACAATGTGCTGGCATTAAGAGGTGATAACGCTAAGAATGATAATATTTTCAAACCAGAAGAAAATGGCAATAACAATTCTTTGGATTTAATTCATCAGATAAAAAACATGAACAGTGGCATTTATCTGGATGAGGAATTATCGAATGCTAATATTACCAATTTCTGTATCGGTGCAGCAGGTTATCCTGAGAAACACCACGACGCTCCTAACCTGAAAACAGATTTAAAATTCTTAAAAAGAAAAGTAGAAGCTGGTGCTGAGTTTATCGTCACTCAAATGTTTTTTGACAATTCTAAATACTTCGAATTTGTTGAAAGATGCAGAGAAGCAGATATCCATGTGCCAATTATTCCAGGCATAAAACCATTGACAACTAAATCGCAGTTAACTTTATTATCTAAATTGTTCCATATCGATTTACCAGATACTTTAACAGATGAAGTTGAGCATGCTAAAACGGCTGATGCCGTGAAGCAGATTGGGATTAACTGGGCCGCAGAACAATGCAAAGAATTGATTAAAGCTAAAGTGCCTGTATTGCATTTTTACACCATGGGTAAGAGTGAGGCCACTAAACAAATCTGTGAAAAGATTTTTTAATACAAACTATTGAAAGGTATCGTCATCAAATCGACCGGCAGCTGGTATAAGATCAGGCAGGAAGACAATAGTATTCTGGAGGCCCGTATAAAGGGCAAAATTAGATTAAAGGAACTCGACACCACTAATCCGGTAGCGGTTGGCGACACGGTCGACTATGAATACGAAAGCAGTGGCGATGTTACCAATGGCGTTATAACCGCGATAGAAAAACGACGCAACTACATCATCAGAAAAAGTAATAAGTTGAGCAAGCAGGGGCAAATCATTGCCGCTAACCTCGACATGGCTTTGCTGGTGGTTACCTTAACTTCCCCTAAAACATCACTTGGATTTATTGATCGTTTTTTAGTAATGGCGGGGGCTTATCATATTCCAGTGACACTGGTGTTTAATAAATGTGATTTGTATGACACCGACGAGCAGGAGTATTTCGATTACTTGAAGATGTTGTATGAGCATTTAGGTTATCCATGTATCTTATGTTCCATTTACGATAGTAATTTTGCACCGCAGAAGCAATTGTTGCCTGTTATTGAGAACAAAAAAGTTTTAATCAGCGGACATTCTGGTGTAGGCAAATCCAGTATTTTGAATGAGTTGATGCCAGATGCCGCGCAGAAGGTAGATAAGATCAGCGATCAGCATTCGAAAGGCAAGCACACCACCACCTTTGCGGAGATGTTTTATTTAAATGATACCACAGCGATAATAGACACCCCTGGAATCAGAGACTTTGGTATTATTGATATTGCAGAAACAGAGATTGGACATTATTTCCCAGAGATTCGTCAGTTAATGAAATCGTGCAAGTTTAACGACTGCAAGCACTTTAACGAACCTGAGTGCGCTGTGATAAAAGCATTTGAAGAAGCCAGAATGGCGCCAGAGCGTTATTTATCGTATCTGAGTATCCTGCAGAATCAGGACATCTACGACTAGCACTCATAAAGCACAAATTCAAAAAACAAAATTAAAGCTATCCTGAAGAACCCTGATTATCTATATCTGAAGCAGGGCAGCAACTATTTAAAAACTTTATACAGGAGTGCTTTATTTACACTTGAACATGAAGCATTAGCAGAACATTCATGATAGGTGTCGGAATAGTAGAAAGATTAAAAATCACAATCCCGTTTATCGTTTAGAAGCCGCAGTTACAGCCTTTCTTTTGTTTACCTCCCCCCATGCGTTTACTGCCTCCGCAGGAACTAAGGGAGATTGACAAGAAGAGGAACACTGTGCTAAAAATAATCAACTTTTTCATTACTAGACAAAGATAAGAGAAAAAAACGGGGTTTGAAAAAAACGACCACCTTCCAGGTCTTAGACCTGGAAGGTCTAAGACCTGGAAGGTCTAAGACCTGGAAGGTTAAAAAAAACAAGGATCAAAAATTCGAAGCGCAACTGCGGTTATGTTGTTTACCTGAGGCTAATCTTGCGCCGCCACAAGCGCTGAGGGACATTAACATGACCACCAGTAACAAGACTTTTATTGGAGTTTTCATATTAGAGTAACGGAGTTTGGGGTTGAAAAATTGCCTGCACCTGGAAGGTCTAGACCTTCCAGGTGCAGGATGAGAAATCCAATTCATAAAGTAAAATCCCTCCTTCAAAAAATATTCTCCCTGCTCGTTGAAAGAACTGCTTCAAAAGTTCTTTTTGCTGAGGATGTACTACTTTAAATTAGAAGTTTTCATTACTTGTCTTTACTTTTGCGGCATGGAAACAATCAAACACGGCCTCGACATTCTGCTGCACTTAAACGACTATCTTAAATTATGGATTGGCGAATACGGCATTTGGATCTATGGCATTTTATTCCTAATTATCTTTGTAGAAACAGGCTTGGTTGTAATGCCATTGTTACCTGGCGACTCGCTGTTATTTGCCGCTGGCGCTCTTGCAGCTTCTGATGGCAGCCTGAATATTTTATATTTAATTCCTCTGCTTATCCTTGCAGCATTGCTAGGCGACAATACCAATTATTTTGTTGGACGCTATTTCGGCAAGCTCATTAAAAGTAAAGAGAAAATACTCTTCCTCAAACGATCACATATCGAAAAGACCGAAGCCTATTACAGCAAGTACGGTGGCAAAACTGTTATCATAGCACGTTTCGTTCCGATTGTTAGAACCGTTGCCCCTTTTGTTGCCGGTGCGGGGTCTATGACCTACCGTAAATACATCATCAATTGTATTCTGGGAGCAATACTCTGGGTTGGTGGCGTTACTGTTTTAGGTTACCTGTGTGGCAATATTCCTTTCATTCAGAAAAACTTCGAACTTGTTATTTTCGGTATCATCGGTATCTCTGTTCTTCCTATCATTTTTGAATTTGCAAAAGCAAAAATGGGCAAAAAAGAGGCCGCTAAATAAGAGAAAAAAACAACAGGACTATGCCATTACTCGGTCTAATAGGTTTTCCCCTGGGACATTCCTTTTCGCCCTCGTATTTTAAAAAAAAATTTGAACAGCTCGGGTTAAGCGACTGGGACTATCAGTTATTTCCAATTCCGAGTTTGATTCACTTACCTGAAGTAATTGAACAGCACCCAGATCTGTTAGCCTTCAATATTACCATTCCGCATAAAACGGCTATACTACCCTTCTGTCATTCTTATTCGGAAGCAGTGGAAGTTATAGGCGCAGCCAATCTGGTTTTAATCGACCGACAGCACAGCGACATTCGCTTGCATGCTCATAACACCGATGTGATAGGTTTTAGAAAAAGTCTTGAACAGGTTTTAGATACCAGAGATAAACAGGCAGTTGTTTTCGGGACCGGCGGAGCAGCAAAAGCGGCTGTCTTTGTGCTTAACGAACTACATATTCCGCACATCGTCGCAGGCAGGCAAACAACTCCTAACTACAGCGAGTTCGATCTCAGTCAGTACAACTTATTCATCAATTGCACTCCCGTTGGCATGTATAGCGCAGCTGGTAATTCAGAGACAGATACACTGCCTTTAAACTACGATTCTATCAGACAAGGCAGCGTCTATTTTGACATGGTTTATAATCCTGAAAAAACAAGCATGATGACTTTAATGGAAAGCAAAGGTGCAATCGTAAAAAACGGACTTGATATGTTGCATTTTCAGGCAGACGCAGCCTGGGAGATCATTCAGAAAAGTTTACTTGATAACATGGATAACACCGTGTAACTGGTTCTCAAAACCACAGGCCTCCATCTCTATAAAATAGTAATAAATACCGCTTGAAAATCCAGCGGCCGACCAAGGAATATTTTTGGCATCGTGCACCTGAACGCCCCATCTGTCGAATACTTGAAGATTATAGGTATAGGAAGCTTTTTCAGCTGGAAAATAGTCGTTGAGCTTATCGCCGTTTGGCGTAAATACATTAGGGGTTCGGAACTGCTGACTGATATCAACACCTTCAATTATAACGGTATCAGAGAAAGGACAATTATTGGCATTTATGCCAGAGACATAGTATGTCCCCTTTTTATTAATCCGTAAGAAACTATCCTTGTAATCATCTGGTATTTTCATGACATCGCTTTGCCAGCTGAGTGCATTAAATCTTCCTGAAAGTCGCAGGACCGCATTTAAATCAAAGGTTTCCGGATCACATGTCAAAGTATCTTTCAGTAAATCGAGCACCAGATTATCGACAACTATGTTGACGGTATCAAAGGTACTGCAATCGCCAATGGTGACATACAACCAATACTGTCCGGCTTGGTTAACAGTAATCACACTATCAAACTCACTGGTGCTCCACAAATATGCCGCTTTGTAATAAAAGGTATCTGGTTGCAGTCTGATGGTAGCGCCATTGCACAAGGCTGTATCCTTGGGTAAATTGAATTTAATGCGATCAAATACTGTTACTTGTTTGGCGATAGAATCAATGCAGTTGCCTTTGTATGCTTTGAGTTTCACCAGATACGTACCGGCTTTTGGATATCTGTAATAAGTATTGGTGAGATTAGAAGTATCGCCCAGTGTCGTGGTGTCTCCGAACTCCCATCTGTAGGCATCGGCATTCTGACTATTATTAGTAAAATACACCTCGCGGTTACAATTCACGCTGGGATTAATAAATGCTGAAGTAGTTTCAAATACGCAGTCCTGGACATTAAACTGGTAATCGCGCTGCGTATAACCAATCATTACCCCTTTTCTAAATTCTTTAACAACAATCCCTACAACAAACTGCCCAGGAAGTGTAGGTGTAATTTTCAATTCGCCAGTACTCTTATTAAGACTTACGGATGGTAGCGATGGGATAGCATTGAAAAACGAATAACCAGACTCAAACTGAATTTGTGTAAAAGGAGGTTCTTCATACTCATTACATTCTGGTCGCGGATCTGGTGAAGTGGCGCCGGTATACGGTTGAAAAAACTCATACACCAGACTATCGCCATCGGCATCTGTCGCAGAATGATCGAAGACTAAAGGTGCATTGGTGCAAAGAAAATTAGGTGGCAGGTTGTTAAATTCGGGACTGGAATTATAGCCAATATTAGTGGTATCATTGACTTTAGTCCATATATTTTCTCCAGTTGAAATGGGATTAATAATATTAACAATGGTATTGTTTCTACAGCAGCGCTGAAAGCTTAGGTAATAGCCCCCTTTGATTGGCGGCAGCGTTACTACCTGCACATACTCATATGCATCCACACAGGCGTTAGGTGAAATTTTAATACAGTTATAATTGGTTTTCGAAACGCGTATCGGCGCATCTCTTAAAACAGACTGACAAAGGGATGGCAGATACTTTCCTGAATCGCCCTCAAATATGACAATGTTAGCATATAAATCCTGCGCAATGGCACCAGGATTGCCATTGAAGCAATCGATGTAAAGTTTTAGTTTAATCTCGTACTGATTGGCTCCCAGATACTGATAGGTCATCTCCCCGCCAACTATATGCGTAGCGGATAGTTTTAGGGAAAACATCAAACATATCAGAATTAAATATCTCAAGCAATACTATAGACGCAGAGGCGTCAAAATTAGTTGCAAGATACAGCAAAATTTTATTTCCCCCTTACCTATGTGCTATCCTGCCGTATGTCTTTGCTCGCGACTTACTTCCCAGCGCATTTCCCCTAACCCCATTTACCTTTCATCGGCAAAAGATATCAAGCTAGATGATTAAAGGTTTTTTCTTGGCTGTGATTCTATGCCTGAGCAGTAAAATACTTGCACAGGATAGTATCAAATTGCTCTTTGTGTATGGGTCGCGACCAATAGAAAAGCATGAAGACGCTTGGTTTGGCGGCATTCATGGCGGGCATGTCAGCGTAAGTTATCTGGAAGGCTATGTCAGTTTTGTCCCAAATGATGGCGTTCAGATTTTCAGAAAAAACACCATCAATTCTAAATTCACCATAGAGTATGGCGATCAGTTTGTCTTTGACACCAGCGACAGCCGATATTTAATAATCAGCATCCCGACAGACAGCGCAAACCGGAGTCAACTCGACTCTGTGATACGACGGTACCTCAATAAAAGTCCGTACCCCTATGCCTTCTTCGGCATGCGCTGTGCTTCGGCCGCGGCCGACCTCCTTCAGGTTTCATCAATACTTCCGGCAACAAATGCATCCAGTTTATGGAGACAGTATTTCTATCCACGCAAGCTCAGAAGACAACTCATAAAATTGGCCAGACAAAATGCCTGGCCAATGATTTATCGCTCTGGCAGAACCAGCAGGCGATGGGAAAGCGACTAGTTACAACCACACCGAAAGGATACCACCCATCAGCATCATTGTGACAGCCCAATAGCCCACGTGAATGAAGATATATTTAAAACTGCGGCGTTCGTAAACGGCTTGAGTACCAATTAAAGGCAGTGCGTAAAGGATACTACCTAAAAATCCGTGAAATGCGCCGTGCTTAAAGGTTCTAAAACTGTTTAACCAATCGATTGGCTTACCATCCAATAGTAATTGAACGGTAGAGTCCTTAGTAAGGGGCTGACCTTGAAGAAGGGAATTCAGGCCAGTTTGGTGAATAGTAATGTTCATCATTCCAGAGGCCAGAATAAAAGAGAATAGCAGGGTAATGCTAAAGATTTTGAGCATATTGACCCCCTCTTTCATTTTTTCAGGATCAGTTACTCCAATTTCTCTCATCCAGACATTGCCAAAGACTTTCGGATTGTACCAGATAAAACCCACTGGCATTGAGACGAGTGCAGCCACAACGATGGCTAAAAAGTTAAAATGCATCATATTTTTAAAAATTATAAATCAATATTCGTGACAATAATTCAGAAAAAAAACTATTTTTGTTAAAAACCAACTCAACATTATGAAGATCAATCTAATTTTAACACTGCTCATTGCAGCTACATTTACAGGTTGCATTTATGAAGACGGACCAAAATTCAGTCTTCGTTCTAAAAACGCCAGAATCATTAACACATGGTACATCGACAAAGTATACGAAGAAGGTGTAGACAAAACCGACGATTACAAAAGTGTTTATGTCAATTACAAATTAGACATTAAGAGTGACGACAACTACGACCTGAGTTATAAAGCTGGCAATTTGATTAATTACTCAGAGAGCGGCACCTGGAAGTTAAGCGACGACAAGACCAAACTTCTCTATACGCCAAAGAATGGCAAAGAGAATTCTTGGACTATTTTAAGATTAAAAAACAGCGAATTCTGGGCAGAGATGTCACTTAACAACAAGACGGTTAAGATCTATTTCAAAGACTAATTACTTCTCGTTGAAGTAAGCCTTTAATTCAGTTGCATCATCTGGCTTAAGTTTACCAGCCATTACCAGACGCACTTGTCTTCTTCTTAGAGCACCCTCATATTTTTGCTTTTGCAAATCCGTCTCCGGATCAAGTGGTGGCACTGGAATTGGACGATTGCGAGAATCTATAGAGACAAAAGTATAATACGCATCATTACATTTATATTTCTCACCTCTTGGGATATTCTGAGCAGAAACTTCTATGTATACTTCCATAGAGGTATTGAAAGAACGGGTCACATAAGCTTCAAGCGTTACCACATCCCCTAAACGAATGGCTTCCTTGAAAGACACACCGTCAACACTCGCCGTTACAACGATATTATTACAATGTTTTTGAGCAGCAATTGCCGCTACAATATCCATCCAGTGCAGCAAACGACCGCCCATCAAATTATTAAGTGTATTGGTATCATTGGGCAACACAATTTCGTTCATAATTGTGTAAGAGTCAGAGGGTCTTTTAGTGTTCATGCCGCAAAGATACATAAAAAGCCCATTGCGATTATCTGCTTCGTTAAAACTTCACTTTTACAAGACCATTTAAAACTTTAATAGAACACATAAGATAAGTTATTGCTTTTTTCTCTTCAATTAATGATACTTTTGCATGAATTGTCATTTTGTGGTGACTTAAGCAATAAAGCCTGCAAAATTACTTTATAATTAAACAATGTTTTTACAAGAACAGGAGAACTTACAATGAGCAAACACGTATTTAACAAAGAAGAGATCAAATTTTTAGAGGGACCTCAATCAAGATTAAAAGAGTTTATTTTTACCATGCAGGTTGTATGGGAATTCATAAAAGGTTTCAGGGTATTACATTTCGTGGGTCCGTGTATTACAGTATTCGGCTCTGCAAGATTTAAGGAAGGTCACCCGCACTACGAAAGCGCCAGAGAACTATCAGGAAAAATAGCCAAGCATGGTTTCACTATCATGACGGGTGGCGGACCGGGCATTATGGAAGCGGCTAACAGAGGCGCTGTTGAAGTAGGTGGCAAATCTGTAGGATGCAATATCAAATTACCATTCGAACAAGACCCAAATCCATACCTTCAAAAATTCACCAATATCCGTTTCTTCTTTGTCAGAAAAGTGCTGTTGCTAAAGTACAGTTACGGACTGGTTGCAATGCCTGGAGGATTTGGCACTCTGGACGAGCTCTTTGAAGTGCTAACCCTGATTCAAACGTCAATGGTGAAACGCTATCCTGTTGTTATTTTCGGGAAAGAGTACCATCAGAGATTGTTGGAATACATCGAAGACATGAAGAAAAACGGCACTATCAGTCCGGAAGACACCGATCTGTATATCGTTACCGATGATATAGACGAAGCGGTTGACTTCATCATCAGCAATACCATTGTGCCATTCGGACTAAAACCGAAAAAACGCACAAAATGGCTTGGAGAATAAGTTGAATTTGGCTTTATCACAAAGCGAAGATGCAGTTTCATCAATAAATTGTATTTTTGTCTTCGTCATTATTTTGCCATAAAAACTATTGATCCAAAATAAAATGAATTATTTCAAGTTGAATCTGTCTATGATATCAAGAACCTGCTGGATATTTTTTTTAAGTATCCTCTCGTTACCAAGTGCTTTATTAGCGAATAATCCGCCCGTTAGTTTAGGTCAGTGGCGCGTGCATCTGCCATATAGAAATGTGAGTGTAATTGAAGAAACCAAAGACAAAATCTATTGCGCAGGCAGCTTTGGATTATTCTCATACGACCGCGGAGATGGTTTCACAGAGCGACTCTCCCCTATCAATGGCTTTGGCGGATACAATGCTCAGGCCATGGCTTACGACCAGGCATCCGATCAGTTGATGATTGCTTATTCAGATTGCAGAATCGAACTATTGAAAGGCAAAAGCATAACACGAAATGACGATATTTTCAACAAAACCATCGTTGGAGAAAAAAGAATCTACCACATCAATATCGTTGATGGCATTGCTTATTTATCTACCTCCTTTGGCTTGCTTGAATTTAACCTCAGCAAAAACGAAATAAGAAACTCGTACCTCAATATCGGACCGGGCGGCACTGTCATAGAAGTTTTCGGATCATGCCTCAACAACGACAGCGTATACATCTCAACTAAATCTGGCATCTACAGAGGCAGCCTGAATCCTAATGTCAATCTTGGCATTAGCAGCAACTGGTTTCTCTGCAAAAGCGCCAGCGTTAAATCTTCTCATATTGCTTCATACAAAGGCAGTATTTACACCGAGATAGATTCTCAGTTGTACAAGTATAGCAATGCGAACTGGACTGTCATTGACCCAAATCCAAAAGTAATTGTAACCAATATCGATGTCGACCACGACAAACTGATAATTGGTATTTATGGTAAATATATCACGACCATAGATGCTAACGGCAATAGCAGCAATAAAGGCATCAATGTTCTAAATGAATGTTTGCTCGACGGCAATGGCAATTACTGGTATTCGAGTCCGATAAGCGGTTTGGCATTTATGAATCCATTCGGACCAGAATTGTATTACTACCCTAACGGACCGCGATCTCATACGTCTTATTCCATGGTTAATGCCTATAACAATTTATATGTGATGGCAGGCGGCTTGAGAGTAACAACTTATGCGCCGACATTTAATGGCGAGAAGTATTATTATTTCAACAATTTTGAATGGACCAATTCGCCTGAGAATCCATTGACTTTGCCTCTTTACGACTATACACACTCTGCATTTAGCAAGCAGTACAACCGTTTATTTATCGGCACACATGGCAAAGGTTTATTGCAAATGGACAATGGCGAACCCAAAAAAGTTTGGGATGAAACCAATTCACCATTAAGAGGCCGATTAAATATTTATACGATTGTTTCCGGACTGGCATTAGACAGTCGCTCTAACTTATGGGTAAGCAATTTCGATGTCGACACCAGTATCCATATGTTGTCGGCTTCAGGCAAATGGACCAGCTATAAAATGCCAACATCCATGACTGGAAAAATTGCCATCGATAATAAAAACAACAAATGGATTCTGACACCTCAAGCGGGCATGGGCATTATTGCTTTTAGTGATAAAAATACTGCTGACCAGTCTGATGACATCAAAGTAGTTCTGAACATTAATAAAGGAACAGGTAATTTACCTTCGGCCAATGTTAATGATATTGCTTTCACAAAATCTGGCGAATTATTAATTGGCACTGATCAGGGATACGCTAAAATAAGAACCCCTCAGAATGTGTTTGGCAAAGGCGATTATGATGCACAAAGAGTTATTATTTCAGTTGAGGCTAATAGCAATCTTGGCGGCTATCTGCTTGGTAGCGAAGTCATCAATTGCATCACAGTAGACGGAGGCGACAGAAGGTGGTTTGGCACAAGTAGCGGCGCCTGGTTAATCGACAGTGATGGAGAGACTATTCTTCAGCATTTCACAAAAGAGAATTCGCCATTGATGAGCGACAATGTTACAAGCATAACAATCATGGAATCTACGGGAGAAGTTTTTATGGGAACAGACCTTGGTATTGCCTCCTACAGAGCCGATGCCTTGGTTGCTTCAAAAACATTTGAAACATTAAAGATCTATCCTAATCCTGTACAACCAGACTATCAGGGCGACATCTCTATCAATGGTATGCCAGACAATACTCTGGTAAAAATCACTGACATCAATGGCAGTTTAGTGAATCAAACCTATTCAAACGGTGGCATGGCTACCTGGAACGGAAAAACTTTTGATGGCAGCAGAGCTTCATCAGGTGTGTATTTGGTTTTTTGTATTAATCAGGACGGATCAGAAACTCAAGTCGGTAAAATATTATTCATCCATTAAACCATGATCAGCAAGTCGAAGGGCATTGTAATTCGCACCATCAAATACGGCGAATCTTCGGCTATCACTAATGTCCTAACAGAGCAATTCGGACTGGTAGGATTCCATATTCCATCGGCGTTTAAGAACAAAGGGAAAACGAAAATCTCTTACTTGCAACCACTCAATGCTGTTGAAATAAGTTTCAACTTTCAGAAGACCAAATCCCTTCAGAGCATTAGTGATATCAGTTGTTTGCAATACCCAGATTTAAGGGCCTTTAACCAACAGGCTTTTTATCAGGTTTTATGCGAATTATTACAACAGATTGTCAAAGAAAACGAGATTAACCACGCCTTGTTTCATTACCTATACGACGAAGCCTTACCGGGCATGAATACAGATTTACATTTCTGGCAATTACCTTATGTGATGTTAAGCATCTTGCACCATTACGGTTGTGCTCCGAATATAGACACGTATGACGAAGGCAGCAGTCTCGACCTAAAAAACGGGATCTTTCTGAATGTTGTTCCGAACTTAAAAAACACCGCTGATTCTGAAAGTTCTGCTATTATTTATGAGATGATGACCAAAGGCATCAACCATCTGGAAGTCAATTCAAAAACCAGGCAGACCGTGGTAAAACATTTAGTGAATTACTACAGATTGCATATACATGAAGACTTTGATTTAAGGAGTATGGAAATCTTAACAGAGGTGAGTTTGGGCAGATGATCCAATAGATCTCCTAATATTTTAAAAACCTATTAAAACAATTATTGTATCTTTGCAGCAGATTGACGATTATGAGTATTATAGTTAAAGACAGCAACGGCAACATTTTGAACGATGGCGATTCAGTAACCTTGATTAAAGATTTAAAGGTTAAAGGCACCTCTACCACATTAAAAAGAGGCACCATGGTTAAAAACATTCGCCTGACGGATGATGAAGGTGAAATTGAATGTCGCATCGACAGAGTTCAAATGGTTTTAAAAACCGAATTCCTGAAAAAAGCCTAAGAATCAGACCAATTTAGTCTGAAATCTAAAATATTTCTTTGTTTGATTTAGAACAAGTTATAAAATAATCCCATAACTTTGTTCTTAGTTAAGTCTGTGACTTTTTTTGACATAAAAATTCATTATGGGGATAAATGATTCATCTTATAAGTTTGAAGCATCTGATTATCAAAGAATATTTGAGAATGTACCCGACTTATACTTGATCTTAAGTCCGGATTTAAAAATCCTGGATTGTTCCACCGAATTTCTAAAGGCTACACTGACTGAAAGATCCCAAATCCAGGGGCTTTATTTATTTGATGTCTTTCCAGATAATCCTGACGACCCAAACGCAACTGGCGCTTCCAATTTAAGAGCTTCACTAAACAGAGTGCTTCAGAACAAAGTAGCGGATGCCATGGCGGTTCAGAAATACGATATTAAAAATACGGAAGGTGTTTTTGAAGAAAAATCCTGGAGTCCTTATTTAGTGCCGGTATTAGATAATGAGGGTAATATCACTGTAATTATTGTGAAAACAGTTGACGTCACAACCCTTATTGAAGAGAAAGAAATACAGCTTAAACAATCTTCATTAATTGAAGATTTAAAAGAACAGTTGAAGACACTGGACATCTATAAAAGAGCTCAGCAAATTCAGGATATCAATGTCAGTTTAAGAGAATCTGTTAAAGCAAAATCAGAAGAATTTGAATCCTTATTCAATGCCGTTCCGGTAGGGATAGTAGGGATAAATAAAGAAGGGAAAATCAAACTCTTCAATGAAAAAGCCTGTCAGATTTTTAATTATGATGTAGAAGAAATCGTCAATAGACCAATTTCACAAATTCTTCATTGTTCGAATCAGGAAATGCAACCAGAGCTATTGAAACTGTTGCAGAGTCCAGCTAATGAAAACGCTTCTGAAAAAATAGAATCCTATTGTTTTGGTGTAAGAAATGGCGGCAAAGAGTTCCCTATTGAAATTAGCATTAGTCAGAGTCATTTCGATAGCAATACGATATACCTGTTAAAGTTTAAAGATGTTACGATTCAAAAAGAGGCACAGAAACAACTAGACACTCAGCTAAAAAATCTAGAAGAGAAAAACAAGGAACTGGAGCAGTTTACGTATATAGCTTCGCACGACTTGCAAGAGCCGCTTCGTTCTATCACCAGTTTCATTGAATTATTTCAACAGGAATACCAAGGTGTATTTGACGAGAATGCTCAGACGTATTTCGACTTCGTCCTTCAAAGTACCGGAAGAATGAAGGAGCTTATCAAAGGCTTACTTGATTACTCTCGCATTGGCAAACAGATGATTATCCGCAAAGAAAACCTTAACGAGATCATGCGCAATGTGCTTCAGGACCTGACCAATAGTATTGAAAAAAACAAAGCTACTGTTACCTATGACGAATTGCCCAGCATCTATGCAAGCGGACTCCATTTGCGAATCTTATTTCAAAATCTGATCGCCAATAGCATTAAGTTCAACAAGCCGGGCATTCTGCCAATTGTACATATCAGTGCTAAACAAGATTCTAAACATTGGACCTTTTGTGTTAAAGATAATGGTATTGGCATGGACACTAAATACCAGGAAAAAATATTTACTGTTTTCCAGAGACTAAACACTAAAGATAGCTATGAAGGGACCGGAATTGGTTTGGCCCATTGTAAAAAAATTGTTGAACTACACGATGGCAAAATCTGGTTTGAATCTAAACCCGGCGAAGGCACGGAGTTTTACTTTACAATATCCAAAAACATTTAATATCGACCTTGAAGATAGGCCTGAGTATTCTTTGACATCTTCAAAGCACCCTATCAGATCCTTAAACTGAATTGAATCGTTGGAGAATGGAAGCAAAAGAGACAGAAATCCCTAAAGAAGTAAATCACTGACAATGAAAAGATTTACAGAACCCATAAAAGATTTTTAAACTAAACTCTTTCTAGAATAAAATATTAAACTTATTATTGTTTAATATTTTTCTTCCCCCTAACAATCAAAAGATTAAAAATGAGCAGAATTTTGTTTGAGCAACTACTTAACAGCGGCGACCTCAGGGGAATCGACGGTGTAGATGTCGTGATTAAAATGGTGCAGAATCAGGCGGATTTCGATTTGTTATTTTCTTGTCTCAAAACTAAAAATCGTTTGATTGTTGAGCGTGCGGCAGATGCCATTGAAAAAATCACCAGACAAAGTCCTGATTATTTAAGCAAGCACAAAGCGACAATTCTAAGCTATTGCCACATTGCTCAAAACAAAGAACTGAAATGGCATCTTTCTCAATTACTCCCGAGAATATTGCTGGACAACGCTGAATTCAGAGACATGTCGCAACTCCTTGAACAATGGGCCAGAGACAGAAATGAATCTAAAATTTGCAGAGTCAATGCCCTTCAGAGTCTATTCGACTTGTCGCAGCTACATCGTAAATCTCAAGATCACTTTATCCTTTTGATGGATGTTCTTGAACACGAAGACATCCCATCTCTAAATGCCCGTATCAGAATCCTAAGATCTAAACTTCAGAGGACGGCATAAGTTGATTTTGTCGATTATACCATCACTTTCATACATCTCCATTTACATTGATTTCTTAATTTGTAATTTTGTTAAGCATTCGAACTGTACCAACGACGTTTAAAACTTCCACTTTATGAAACCAGCCATACATCTTAACAAGATACATCATGTCTCTATAATTTGTTCTGACTACAGTGTTTCAAAAACATTTTACACCGAAATCCTTGGTTTGAAAGTCATACAGGAAATCTATCGCTCTGAGCGCGACTCACACAAACTGGACCTCGCTCTGAATGGACAATATGTTCTTGAACTATTCTCCTTCCCCACTCCACCAAAAAGACTCAGCTATCCAGAAGCTTGTGGCTTAAGACATCTGGCATTTGAAGTGGATGACATCGAGGGCACTCAAGCTTACCTAAAAACACAAGGATACAATCCCGAACCAATACGAAAAGATGAACACACCCACAAACGATTTATGTTTATGCAAGATCCCGACGGCTTGCCAATAGAATTTTATGAACGATAATAAGGACAATACCCCCGACTGGCAATTTGTCGCCGCTCAGCTCAGACAACCTAATGGCGAGTTTGCCACAGAGATTGGTCAGAGAATGAATGTCAGCAATCTGCAAATTCATCAATTTACTTTTGACGAACTGCAACTACACCCTGATTTAGAAATTCTTGAAATCGGCATGGGAAACGGCCATTTTGTAAAGGAACTTTTTAATCTTAATCCTGATCTCACCTATACTGGCATAGATTATTCAAAAGAAATGGTAGAGGCCTCTAAGACTATCAATTCAGACTTATGCGAGCAGAACAAAGCAACGTTTCTGCATTGCGCAATCGACGAGCTACCCTTTTCTGAACCCATTTACGACAGGATTTTTACTATTAACACTTTGTATTTCTGGTCTGATCCAGATGTGACTCTTTCAAACATACAGCGTCTATTGAAACCAAATGGTTATTTAACAATAGCCATACGACCAAAACACATCATGGAACATCACCCATTTACTGCTTTTGGATTCACTTTGTACAGTCGCGAAGACGCTTGCCGCTTACTCGAAAAAAACGGCTTCAATATTGTCTCGGTCACAGAAAAAAAAGAGACTGGCAGCAGTGGAATTACTGACGAAGTACTTACCTTCGAATCGCTAATTATTACAGCCGAAAAACATTCAATATGACTACCCCACTTAACATTATAATCACTGGCGCTACTGGCATGGTAGGCGAAGGCGTTCTGCACGAATGCCTGAACTCTGATATGGTCGCTTCTGTTCTTGTCGTTGGTAGACGCTCATGTGGCTATCAGCATCCCAAACTGAAAGAAATTCTGCACAACGACTTTTTCAATATCAGTGCGCTGAAAGACACTTTTAAAAACTACGATACTTGCTTATTTTGTTTAGGCGTTTCTTCTGTAGGCATGAATGAGGTCGACTTCTCACACATGACCTACGAACTGACTATGCACTTTGCCGAACAATGTGCGCATGAGGGCATGAGCTTCTCTTACATTTCCGGAGCAGGTACTGACAGTACAGAAAAAGGCCGTTTAATGTGGGCGCGTGTGAAAGGCAAAACAGAAAACGATTTGCAGAAACTTCCATTTAAGAAAGTATATCTTTACCGTCCTGGCATGTTAAAGCCAACTCCGGGACTAAAGAACACTTTAAAATATTACAAATACTTAGGCTGGTTATATCCAGTATTGAAACTTGTAGCGCCAAATACAGCATCTCGACTTTCAGAACTGGGACAATCAATGATAAGAACAGCCTATTATCAATACCCAGGCAGCATCATCGAAGTAAAAGACATTATCAAAACCGCTCAATTAAACGCTTAATATGAACTTCTCAGTATCCCTTGACAAAACCGCTAAATATTTAAGTTTATTTATCGCAGTATTTGTCGCAGCAACACTTATAGGCGCCGTCCTTTTAAGTGAAGACAGACAGACAATTTTAATAGTTGGCCCTATTGTTTCTGTAACCCTTTTTCTTGCTTACTTATGGAAGCCAAGCCGTTATGAAATCACGTCAGAGTACGTCATTGTTCACCGATTAATCGGACCAGCAAAATACGAGCGCAGCAGAATCATAAATGTGCGTGCAGGTGAACCAGATGAAATCAAAAACGCCATACGTTTGTTTGGATCCGGCGGCATGTTTGGCTATTTTGGCAAATTCAGGAATCAGCATTTAAAAACCTTTGTACTCCAATGTACCAGAAGAGATAATCTTGTTTTTATTTTTACAGATAAAGGACTGAAAGTCTTATCACCAAACGACCCTCAAGGAATGATACAATCATTACAAAAATAAACACCTATATGAAAAAAACTTACACCATCGATGACACTACCATCTTATGGGACCCAAGTAAATGCAGCCATTCAGGCATCTGTGTAAAAGGACTTCCAGAAGTTTTCAAGCCCAAAGAATCCCCTTGGGTGCAAACCGAAAATGCCAGCAAAGAACAAATCATCCAACAGGTATTGAAATGCCCTTCAGGCGCTTTATCGATTAAGGAACAGTAAATTACAATTGATTAATCTTTGTATAGAATAGACTCGTAAAACCGAATAAAATCATGATTGTTCGAATGTCACATTCTTTAATCAAGACTTTAACCCGATACTCAGTTCATCTAATTGCTTTTGGTCTAGGTTAGAAGGCGCATCAATCATCATATCTCTGCCCTGATTGTTTTTAGGGAAAGCAATGAAATCTCTGATACCATCGGCACCGCCAAACAAACTGCACAATCTATCGAAACCAAAGGCGATTCCACCATGCGGAGGCGCACCGTATTCGAAGGCATTCATTAAGAAACCAAATTGATAACGCGCCTCGTCTTCGCTAAAGCCAAGGACTTTAAACATTTTACCCTGAAGTACTTTATCATGAATTCTGATAGAGCCACCACCGACTTCAACACCGTTGATAACCATATCATAGGCATTGGCTCTGATAGCACCAGGATCGGTTTCCAGTTTATCCATATCTTCAGGTTTCGGACTGGTAAACGGATGGTGCATCGCATGCCATCTGCCACTTTCTTCATCCTGTTCGAGCAAAGGAAAATCTATTACCCATAAGGCTTTAAAGACAGATTTATCGCGGTATCCAAGGCGCTGTCCCATCTCTAAACGGAGTTCGCTCATTTGCTTTCTCACCTGAGCGGTATTACCACTAAGTAATAACAATAAATCGCCAGCCTTAGCGCCACATTTTTCGGCCCATGCTTTAAGATCTTCTTGAGAATAGAATTTATCTACCGAAGATTTATATGTACCGTCAGCATTGCAGAAGACATACACCAAACCCTTGGCGCCAATTTGAGGGCGCTTCACCCATTCTGTCAGTTCATCTAATTGCTTTCTGGTATATGAGGCGCAATTATCGGCGCAGATTGCCAGCACACATTCGGCAGCATCAAACACCGGGAAACCTTTGCCTTTAACAAGATCTGTGAGATACTTGAAAGTCATTTCAAAACGGATATCTGGTTTATCATTTCCGTAGTTCGCCATGGCTTCATCAAATGTCATGCGCGGCAATGTCCCTATATCAACGCCCTTAACTTCTTTGAAGAGATGCTGAATCATGCCTTCGTACAGATTAAGAATATCTTCTTGCTCTACGAAACTCATCTCGCAATCTATCTGAGTAAATTCAGGCTGACGGTCGGCTCTTAAATCCTCGTCTCTGAAACATTTTACAATCTGGTAGTAGCGATCGAAACCACTCACCATTAATAATTGTTTAAAGGTTTGCGGACTCTGAGGAAGGGCATAAAACTGACCAGGATTCATGCGACTAGGTACCACGAAATCGCGGGCGCCTTCGGGCGTCGACTTAATTAAAACAGGCGTTTCAACTTCTATAAAGTTAAGGTGATCTAAGTATTGTCTCACATGTTTAGCCACCTGATGTCTGAGAATAAGATTCTGTCTGACATTATCTCTTCTTAGATCGAGGTAGCGGTATTGCATACGAATATCATCACCGCCATCTGTCTCTTCTTCGATCGTAAAAGGCGGCGTCAGAGAGGTATTGAGGATGTTCATCGACTCAACAATGATTTCTACATCGCCGGTAGGAATTTTAGGATTTTTATTACTGCGTTCAGTAACGGTTCCGGTGATCTGAATCACGAACTCGCGACCTAAACCACGGGCCATGTTTAGCAAGTCCTGGTTGTATGCCTCATTAAAGCTCAATTGGGTGATGCCGTATCGGTCGCGCAGGTCGACAAATGTCATTGCGCCGAAATCGCGACGCTTAGCTACCCAACCTGCAAGTGTAATCACCTGACCGACATGCTCCATTCTGAGCTCTCCACAATTATGGCTTCTGTACATACTGCAAAAATAATTCTATTTGTGAAAGTATAAAATTAGTTTTAATATTGAATATGCCTCGAATATGTCACTGTTTACAAAGGGTTTTGCCGATATTGCTAATTTTGATGATGCCAAACAACAGACTTTTGGCTCAGAAAATGTCTGGATTACACGGTAAATACTGGCTCTTGGGTTACGAAGCGAATTACAAATACGGTCAGGGGAATTCGCAATCCACTAAACCTTTAGCTACCCGATTACAGCATAAATTTTATATCGAACGCCTCATCAATCAAAAATGGAATCTTGGATTTGCCATAACAAAAAGCAAAGCCACCATCAATTTTGAGCAATTTGCCTACAATTATGTTCTTTATTTCAAAGACATCGAAATTGACCTAAACAATACCACCATGTACCTGGATGATTTACAGGGCATGAATCAATTAACGACGCTGGGGTATGAATTGTCGATGAAGCGCTATTTCAATGCCAATGTTTTGAGAAATTACGGCTGGTACTTCACGTATAAGTATGGCCGATTAAATTTACAGAACCAGATTTTACCGGGTGCTAATATTCAAGCGCATAAAACAACAGAGACATACTGGGACCGTCAGACTTACGCGTACTCGAATGATAAAGTTTACAAATCAAAAGTCTCGTATATTGGTATCGACCTCGGAAAAACGTATCCATTACACCATTCAAATCTTTTGTTTTCTGCGTCATTTTCTTACAACATCTTTTTTAACAAGACAAAAACCGATAACAGTTTTGAGTCGCACATCAACAAGATTGCCGGCAGACATGTTGCAAGAAGGCATATTTTGCTGTTTAATGCGGGGATTGCTTATGTTTTATAAGTAAATCACTAAAAGGTTTTGCCAAATGAATTATTGATTTTATATTTGAGCAAATATTCAAAATTGTGAAAATAACCATTTCCACTCTGAGACTCGCAATTGCATTACTTCTTAGTTCTTCAAGTTTTGTTGGCATTAATGCTCAAACACAATCCGGCATTTTCGGCAACAAGCATTTGGTTGGCTATAAAGCAGATTTTTTACTGGCGCCATTCAGTCCGGTTCACCACCTTTATGTCGAGCAAATGACAGGCAGACGCACCAATATTGGTTTATCTGTGTTTACAAACAAGACCAATTATTCTTTAGATGATAAGAGTACTTATATTTCATCTTATCAGGACGTTATTCTTAAGCACCAAGGCAAGGACAGACTTGTCAGAGCATTTGATGCTACAATGACACAGAGAAAAACCGGTTTTGAGATTTACATCAAACGATTCAGCAAGCGCAACCAAATGCGCAACTACGGCTTGTTTTGGTCGTATAAATTCGGACAAATCAGATCCGTGAATTCATTAAAGACTGGTTCAATCGTTTACGTTCAGGACACCTTGAACCAATATGAGAATGAAAAACTAAGGGTTAGTGATCCAGGCAGAAACGTTACGACAAGTACATATGTTGCATTTGAGCTTGGCAGAACGGTTCCTTTTTATCACGACAGAATGCTACTGACTTATTCGGCGACATTCAATGGTTTCCTTACCGGCTTACAAGAGATTGGCTATAGAGAAAGTTTTGACAGCTATTTACAGATAGAGGCTAACAACAACATTAACAATACACATATTTTAACATTTAACGTGGGACTATCTTATGCGTTTTAAATTTATACTTTTACTTAGTTTAGTTTTCGCAACAGCTTGCGACAACACACTTGTCTCTCCGCAGTTTGAATCTTATAAAGCACCAGAAGATATAATTGATTCTACCTATTTAAAGCTGAAGGTAAAATATGCTGGAAATCCAACAGAGGATAGAACATTCATTGTTAAATCTACGACATCTTCATACGACTTATTCGATTACACCCACACCATTAATTTCACAGATGGCAGTAAGATGGTTGTAATAACCACTTATAATTTTTATCTAAACACCAGTTTCAATTCCAAGACAGGCAATAATGTCTCTGGCTGGCAGGGCAATTATGCGGCCATGACCTTTATAGACAAATACAAGAATTCGACCTACGAATTCAGGGCAAAGACAGCGGCATTAACCACCGGTTCATCATACTATAAAGGCAAATACCACTTAGTAACTTTTAATGATATTTACTGTGGTGACCCAGGCTATGTGAATACAAAGTGCAGTTTAAACGGCACCTTGGCAATATTAAAATACTAGCACCTGAAAGGTGTTTTAGGGCTGAATCTAAAATCTTATTATTTATTTATCAATGTTTAAGCGCATCCGTTGTGGCAATAATTGCTATGACAGAGGATATTGCGGTTTGGGCAGAGCTGAGAGGTGTAAATTATTTTCTTTTGATTCAACACCTTCCAGGTCTAAGACCTGGAAGGTGTTGAAAAATCGCGCCTATAACCCCAAAATTAAATTTCTAAAAATCAACCATTTACAACTTGTCTAAAAACCCAATTATCAATGTAAAACACTGATATTCAAATAATATCCGTTTTTAGCCAAACTGTTGAATTTACCTTCATTTCTAGGAATGATTATCAACTAGTTGCAAAAAAAATAACCCCTTTTTTACTCGACAATTTCCACCACCAGTTCAACGATTTCATTTTGAAAAGTTGTTTTAATATCGTAATATTGCAATCTGTAAATATGGGAATCACTAAAACCGAAGAATTCACTAGTCAGCAAAATGCCATAGCCGCATTGGCTAAAGCAATTGGGCACCCCGCCAGAGTCGCTATTCTGGAATTACTCATTTCGCGAGACAACTGCATCTGCAACGACATTGTTGATGAACTACCTTTGGCTCAGGCAACAGTGTCGCAGCACCTAAAAGAACTTAAAAATGCTGGCATCATTAAAGGCACAATTTCGGGCAAATCTATTTGCTATTGTATTGATACTGCACACTTACAGAATTTACAAAATTTCTTAACCCATTTAACTCAAAAGAAAGTCGCCTGCGACTGCTAAAACCATTAACATTATGACACTTAACGACCTTAAAAACCACTTACAAAACCTCGAAGTTTTAAACTTCATCACGCCTACGTCAACTGCAATTCCAGGCCATTTCCATGTTACCGAACTAGGACTGAACACCAGGCATTTCATCGACTGCGGAACAGACATTCATACAGAAACATCAGCCTGCTTTCAAATCTGGGTAGCCAATGACATAGAGCATCGCTTAAGTCCTGAAAAATTCTTAACAATTATAGACAACTCTAAAATTGTTCTCGGCGACTTAAATCCAGAGATCGAAGTTGAATACCAAACAGATACCATCGGTCGCTATGGTTTAACGTTTAACAATGGAACATTTCAATTACAAGCTAAACAAACCGATTGCTTGGCTAAAGAAAAATGCGGCATTCCAACAGAAAAGAAAAAAATCAGTTTAGTTAGTCTTGGACAAGACAATTCAGCATCATGCTGCACTCCTGGAGGTGGTTGTTGTTAATATGAAAAAGCAATTAAAGTTCCTCGACCGCTTCCTAACGCTATGGATATTCTTAGCCATGTTTGCCGGCATAGGCATTGGTTACTTATTCCCCGCAATTTCATCTCGGATAGAATCACTCTCGACGGGAAGCACGAATACCCCAATGGCAATTGGATTAATTTTGATGATGTATCCACCTTTGGCAAAAGTGAATTTTGCTAAAATCCCGGCTCTCTTTAAAAACACCAAACTACTTTCTTTATCGCTATTTATTACCTGGGTTATCGGTCCGTTTTTAATGTTTTGTTTGGCACTTATCTTTCTTAAAGATCATCCCGATTATATGTCAGGACTTATTCTAATCGGCATCGCACCCTGCATTGCAATGGTGATTGTATGGAATGAATTAGCGGAAGGCAATCGCGAATACACCGCTGGTTTAGTTGGTATTAATAGCATCTTGCAAGTCTTGTTCTTTAGCGCATACGCCTATTTTTACCTGGTGATCATGCCCCCGCTGTTCGGCATCACCCTTCCTTATAGTGAAATTGCCATGAGTGATATAGCTAAAACAGTAGGCATATATTTGGGCATACCATTTTTGGCTGGAGTGATTAGTCGATACGCCTTAATAAAATACAAAGGTGAAGACTGGTATAACCGAAAATACATCCCTTTAATTTCTCCGATTACGCTAATCGCGTTACTGTTTACGATTGTCTTAATGTTTAGCATGAAAGGGCAAATGATTGTCACAATCCCTGGAGATGTTCTATTGATTGCAATACCATTGGTAATCTTTTTTGCCATCATGTTCATTGGCACATTTTATTTAGTTAGAAAATCAGGGGCAGCTTATCCAGAATCTGCAGCCATATCCTTTACTGCATCAGGCAACAACTTTGAACTTGCCATTGCTGTCTCTATTGGCATCTTTGGCATTAACAGTGGCCAGGCTTTTGCCGGAGTAATTGGCCCTTTAGTTGAGGTCCCGGCATTGATTGCTTTGGTTAATCTGGCATTTTACTATCGTAAAAAGTATTATTCTAAAAAATGATATATCCAGCAATAGAGACATTGATAAAAACTCATTTCATATCTCCGGAACAGATAAGGGATGAGCGCAAAAAAGAACTTGATGAACTAGCCATCTGGATGGGAGATCAAATAAGAGAGCATAAGCAACTTGAATGCATCGTTATTTGCACACATAATTCTCGTCGTAGTCATCTCGGACAATTAATGTTAGCTCTTGCGGCTGACTATTATAAAATTGATGGGTTAACTGCATATTCTGGCGGGACCGAAGCAACAGCCTTTAACCATAGAATGGTGAATGTATTGAAAGACCTTGGCTTTGGCATCCATACAACAAAAGACGGGAACAACCCTGTTTATGATCTTCAGTGGGGCAATGAAAGCAATCAACAATTAAAAAATATTTTTTCTAAAATCTATTCCCATGAAGTCAACCCACAAAACAACTTTTTAGCGATTCTGGTATGCGATTCTGCAGACCAAAATTGCCCAGTTGTTTTGGGTGCCTCTAAAAGAATTGCTTTACCATATCAAGACCCAAAAGATTTTGACGATACGGCCGACGAAAAAGAGGCTTATACCAACAAAATTTACGAGATGGGGAATGAGTTTTTTTATTTGGTAAGTAAGACACCTTCCAGGTCTTAGACCTGGAAGGTGTAGAATTTACAAATCCACAAACACCTAAATTTCAAACACTTGAACTTTCCCGTTAATCGCAAAAACCAGCTGTAATCTTTTGACAATCAACGCGTATCCGATTTTAGCCAATTATATTTACAAGCAACACTAATTTAAATTGATAATCAGACACTTAGAAAAAACACAAGTACTTAAAAACCACTAATAATTCCTCCGGGAGTTCAAAATAAAAACTAAAAAAAACAGTTAAAAGAAAGCAGTTAAAAGAAAATAATCTTTGATGCCAACCATATAAAATACAATTGGTCAAGACATTACTTAATCAGCTTGCTGGAATAATTCAAAAGTAGGTTAATACAGCGAACGACTCTTAAAACAGTTAAAAAAAACAGCACCTTCCAGGTCTTAGACCTGGAAGGTGCCCTAATTCACCACAAATCACCGAACTTTGTTGCTCTTCATTTGTTATTACTATAATGCTAGGCTTTCGATTTCATAAATTCTTTCAATCCGATGACGACGAACCGTTTGAAAAATTCTTCAAACTTTTCAGAGAAATTCTCATCCATACCTCCGGCGATCTGGCAGAAGCACTCGAATGGATGACGCAAATTGATCGCGATCATCACCTCTCCAATAGCAATTATGGCATGGGAAACTTTATCGAAGACCTCAAACAAAAAGGTTTCCTCAAAGAAGATTATCAAGAAGGAACTATTACCATCAGTTCCAAAATGGAACAAAGTATCCGCCAAAGTGCCCTCGATCAAATCTTTGGTAAAATAAAAAAATCCAATAAAGGCGATCACGCCGGTCACTTTACCGGTAACGGCGACGAAATATCGCCCGAACAAAGATCCTTTCAGTTCGGCGATGAAATCAACCAAATCGCTATTACCGACTCTCTGAAAAATGCCTACGGTCTGCTGCTCGGAACCAGCGACCATATGAAAGAAGAAGACCTGATCGTTAACGAAAGAGAATTGAAATCTCAGTCGAGTACCGTCCTTATGATCGATATCTCTCACTCAATGATCCTCTATGGCGAAGATCGAATTACACCAGCTAAAAAAGTAGCTATGGCGCTTGCCGAATTAATCAAAACTAAATACCCTAAAGACACCCTCGATATTATCACCTTCGGCAACGACGCTAAACAAATTGAACTAAAAGATCTGCCATACCTGCAAGTGGGACCATACCACACCAATACGGTCGCGGGACTCCAACTAGCTCAGGATATACTTAGACGCCGAAAAAACAAAAACAAACAAATCTTTATGATTACAGATGGCAAACCTAGCTGCCTCAAAGAAGGTAAAGATTATTATATGAATAGCTTCGGACTCGACCGCAAAATCGTAAATAAAACACTTAACGAAGCTGCGATCTGCAGGCGCTTAAAAATTCCTATCACTACCTTCATGATTGCCCAGGACCCTTACCTGCAGCAATTCGTGGAAGAATTCACCGAAACCAACAACGGAAAAGCTTTTTACACCAGTCTCAACGGGCTGGGCGACTTCCTTTTCCAGGATTTTGAAAACAATAAAAGAAAACATTTCTAAATGAGCAAAACAACATCAATGCAATTAACCGACATAAAAACCCTCGGACAGCTGAAGAAAAACGGCTACAGTCCGAAAAACATCCAAGAAGAACTCAGAACAAACCTTATCGATAAACTTCAAAGCAATACTACCGTATTCGAAGGTATCATAGGCTATGAAGATACCGTCATTCCTGATATTGAAAGAGCCATCCTAAGCGGCCATAGCATCAATCTACTCGGTTTAAGAGGTCAGGCAAAAACCAGAATCGCTCGTATGATGGTCAACTTACTTGACGAATACATCCCTTACATCAGCGGTAGCGAAATCAACGACGACCCTTTCAATCCAATTTCTGCTTTCGGTCGCCAAACACTCGCCGAAATGGGCGATAACACTGAGATCTCATGGTTGCACCGAAACGAAAGATATATCGAAAAACTAGCAACGCCTGACGTGTCCGTCGCTGACCTTATCGGTGACCTCGATCCAGTTAAAGCCATAAATCAGAAACTAAGCTACTCAGATGAGAAAGCTATACACTTCGGACTAATTCCAAGAAGTAACCGTTGCATCTTCGTCATTAACGAACTGCCAGATCTGCAAGCCAGAATTCAAGTTGCTCTGTTCAATATCCTCCAAGAAGGTGATATCCAAATCAGAGGTTTTAAACTACGTCTGCCACTGAATATCCAATTTATCTTTACCGCTAATCCTGAAGACTATACCAATCGCGGCAGCATCGTTACTCCGCTGAAAGATCGTATCGGTTCTCAAATCATCACCCACTACCCCAAAGATATCGAGACAGCGGGAAGTATTACCAGACAAGAAGCTAAACTAAAGCCTGCACAGAAACAAATAGTCTCTATCTCTCCTATCCTCGAAAGAACCATTGAACATATTGTTGCAGAAGCCAGAACCAGCGAATTTGTAGATGCTAAAAGTGGTGTATCTGCACGACTCAGTATAAGCGCTTACGAAATGCTTGTCAGTGCCGCCGAAAGAAGAACTTTAATCAGTGGCGATAAAGATACCTTTGTCAGAATTAGCGACCTAAGTTCTGTCATTCCAGCGATCACCGGGAAAGTAGAAATGGTCTACGAAGGCGAAATGGAAGGTCCGCTTAAAGTAGCCCAAAACCTTATCGGAAAAGCTATTAAAAATAGCTTCGCTGAGAATTGCCCTCCTCTTGAAAAATTCAAGAAAAAAGGCAACGATAGCACCAACCCTTACAAACATATCATGAACTGGTTTGATGATGGTAAACACCTCGACCTGAGTGTTAATGCCAGCAATAACGATTACGAAAAAACCCTTAATAGCATTGTTGCCTTGAGAGAATTTGCCGATGTTCATTTTTCAAAATATAACAGCGACGAACAACTTCTTTTAATGGAATTGGTCTTATTCGGATTGAGCGAAAACAGCAAACTTAGCAAAACCGCCATCGATAAACACATCACCTTCAAAGACCTGCTTGGAAGTATGTTTACTGGTTTCTCAGATAACAACGCTTAAACTTGAAAGAACTAGAAGATTATAATTGGTTTCCCGAATTCCTGCGTAGTGAACAATCAGAATTCATTGGTCAGATGGCCATAAAAAGTGGCATCTACCACCCTCTTATAAATCGTCTTAAAATTTCTGACAAGATCCCTGAAAAATTATTCGACCTATGCGCTGGCAGCGGTATCCCCGGGCAGTACATCTTTGAAAAAACAGGCAAATTTGAAACGCTAACACTCAGCGATAAATACCCTGTTAATGTAGATGTAAAAGAAAAGGTCACCTACATCTCCGAAAGCTCAGATGTATTAACGATGACCTACAACAAAGACCATTGTTATATCATGCTAAATGCTTTTCACCATTTTAACGAAGAGGAACAAAATCACATCCTTAAAAACTGTGAAATAGCTGGCGCCAAATTAATCGTGGTAGAAATATTAGAACCAAGTATATTGTGCTTTGTGAAAATTTTACTGACCGGCACTTTAGGTGTCCTATTGCTAACCCCATTCATTTGCAAAATGAGCTGGAAGAAATTCATTTTCACTTACCTGATACCACTCAATTGTCTCACCATTACTATCGATGGTTTAATCTCTGTCCTTAAGTCGAAATCCGTTAAACAGTTTAAAAAACAATTCACCAAAATCCCTCATATTGAAGTCGAGAGATTAAACACACTGGCAGGACCAAGCATCGTCATAGAATTATAAAATGAACATTAAAACACTAATTCGCTTTAGCAGACCACACACCATTATTGGTACCATCATCAGCATAACGACGCTTTATGCAATGGCTTGCGACAATTGTGAATCTGAACACCTGTTTCTGCTGCTCAGAGCAATTGTTACCGGACTGCTTTGCAATATTTTTATTGTTGGTATAAATCAAATCGAAGACATCAATCTCGACAAAATCAATAAGCCACATCTCCCTCTGGCCTCTGGCGAACTAAGCCTCAAACAGGCTGGCACAATTGTATGGTCGTCCTTCTGGTGCGCACTCATTATGGCGGCTTTCATCCACCCGATTTTAATTGGAGTTGTTGGCTTATCTATGGGCATAGGCTGGGCTTACTCGTGCCCTCCCCTCTACCTTAGAAAGCACCACCTGCCTGCCGCAATGTCTATTGCTGTAGTAAGAGGCTTAATGGTTAACATGGGTGGATTTTACATCTTCAATTTATTAATTAATCAGCAAACCAATTTCAGTAAAGACATCCTTATTCTTTGTTTATTCATTACCCTCTTCAGTGTTGTCATAGCCTGGTTTAAGGATCTGCCAGACATGAAAGGCGATTCACAATACCAAATCAAAAGTGTCGCTATTCTCTATACTGCTAACGGCGCCATTACAGCGGGCCATCTGCTATTAATTCCAGCTTATTGTTACACAATTGCAGCTTATCAGTTCCCTTCATTATTGAGCATTGGTCATGTTATTTTGCTCATGGGATTTCTTGTCAATACAATCTACCTTTTTCTATCAAAAGACCGCAACTTTAAATCCTACTACAAAAGATTCTGGTACTTATTCTTTTCAGAATACATCCTTTATCTGATAGCGTTTCTGTAACCCCTATAAAACAAAAACACCGCCCTGGAGCGGTGAGTTTGCAAATTTATATTGTGGATAAAACTTTCTATTGATTTTTAGGTGGCTTTGATAATGCATCACGCATTTCTGTATCCGCCTTTACATTTTGCATTCTGTAGTAATCCATCACTCCGAGATTACCATTTCTGAATGCTTCACTTATTGATTTAGGAATCTCAGCTTCTGCTTCAATTACTTTAGCTCTGGCTTCCTGAGCTTTAGCCTTCATCTCCTGCTCCAACGCAATCGCCATAGCTCTTCTCTCCTCGGCCTTTGCCTGAGCGATATTTTTATCCGCTTCAGCCTGGTCCATTTGCAATTTAGCACCGATATTTTCTCCGATATCAATATCCGCGATATCAATAGAGAGAATCTCGAAAGCGGTTCCGGCATCTAAGCCTTTTGCCAATACACCCTTAGAAATTCTATCAGGATTTTCTAATACCTCTTTGTGATTCATGGCCGAACCAATCGTGGTTACAATACCCTCACCAACCCTTGCCAAAACGGTTTCTTCACCAGCACCACCCACCAACTGAGCGATATTAGCTCTTACCGTTACACGCGCCTTGGCTATTAACTGAATACCATCTTTAGCCACTGCTGAAACTGGCGGTGTATCAATCACTCGTGGATTTACACTCATCTGAACTGCATCAAAAACATCCCTTCCAGCTAAGTCGATTGCCGTAGCCGCTTTGAAATCAAGTGGAATATTGGCTTTGTCTGCACTGATTAATGCCGCAACAACTTTGATAACATTACCACCTGCCAGATAGTGCGCTTCAAGCATATCGCTGTTGATCACTAAGCCTGCCTTGGTAGCATTCACCATCCCCTTAACGATAATTTCTGGTGGAACTTTACGCCAACGCATAAAGATCAGATCCAATAAAGATATTTTTACCTTCGAGAGTATGGCAGAAAACCATAAGCCCAGTGGCACAAAATACAAAAAGATAAAAAAGACAATGATAACGATAATTACCCCGCCTACTCCGAATAGAAAATCGGGAATTGCTAGTATATTCATAATGAAATTTGTTTTACGTAAATTTTGTTGTTCTCTATTTTTATTACTTCTACAAAAGCGCCGGTATCTACCAGTTCGCCCATAGACGTTATTTCAATGCTCTGATTATTGACGATCATACGACCCATTGGACGCAATGCACTGGAAGTATAACCCGTATCTCCCACTTTAATATCCGGAAGGTCATTTACTCTGCCTTCTACATTAGAATGCAAAGACACCTTATCCCAAACACCGCTCTTAACTGCTATTACAATACAAGCCACCAGCAACAATATCAAGCCTGCCAGTGCTAAATGTCCGGATATTGTTCCGTAAACCTTATAGATTTTATACAAGGCATAAAACCAGGCTATTCCACCCAGTAAACCTGTAACAAAACCAGGTGTAACAAATAATTCCAGGAGGATTAATACCAGTCCCAGTACTATTAATGCAATAATCAATGCGGTCATCATAGTTGTAAGATTATAAACTTGCCAATACTTGTTTTACAGCATCCAGGTTCGGAATATCTCCGGCAGACTCAAGCACTTCCACATAACGAATAATGCCTTCTTTGTCTACAACAAATGCCGAACGCTTAGACACGCCATTCATACCCAGCACAAAACTGTCATATAAACTGCCGTAGTCTGTCGACGCTGTTTTATTAAAATCACTTAATAAATCGAAATTCAAGCCCTGCTCTTCTTTAAACTTTCCAAGCGAGAAAAGTGAATCAACTGAAATACCATAAACCTTGGCATCCAATTTTGAATAATTGGCGATATCATCTCTTACACCACACAATTCTGCTGTGCAGGTTGAAGTAAATGCCAGTGGGAAAAATAATAAAACTACATTTTGTCCCTTAAGTTCTGAAAGTGTTACAGCTTGTTTTTCTGTGTTGAATAAGCTAAAGTCTGGCGCCTTATCGCCGATAGATAGTGATCCCATTTTTATTTCTTTATTGCACGAATGTAAGGAATATTGATTTGATTTGTAATCATTTTTTAGACGATTTAATTAAAAAAAAGCATGAACGTATTGAAACATCGACAATTAATTTTTACGGTGCTGCTGGCAGGACTGGCATGTTTCAACGGATTTAAATGGGCCTGGCAGTTTTCTCGTTCGCCCTACAAGCCCCTCGACTTCAGGACCTATTACTCTGGCGCTCAAACCTATTTCAATCATTTAAACCCGTATGATAAAAATGAGCTGACTTTAAGCTGGATGCAATCCAATTCTGCTTTATCTGAAAAACCAAACTTTGACGTCCACGAAACAGTCGTTTATGCGCCACAGTTTGTCTGGTATTTCGGTCTATACCAATTACTCGATTACGATATTGCCAAATGGCTACAACTGGCGCTCAATATTCTGGCATTAATTGCTTCGGCATGGCTGGTCACACAATTAAAACCCGAAATCCCAAAGCATTCAATCTACCTAGCTTTCGGCGCCTTCAAAGGTACCTGGTTTGCCCTCAGTAACGGTCAGCCCATGATTCAGATACTCCTGTTGATTTTGTTATCCCTTTATCTGCTTTCATTTAAAAAACACAAAATCATTCCCGGAGTTTTACTGGGTATTTGCGGCTATAAATTTACTTTTCTAATTCCGATAGGCTTGTTTCTTTTATCTCAAAAGCAGTTTAAAACATTTACGAGCTTAACAACAACTATGCTTCTACTTAATGGTGCTGCAATCCTATTCAGTGCTACTCCTGAAACCATGCTGCACACCTGGCAATACAACTTATCTTATTTGTTTAATTACAACCATGTGTTCATGGATTTTAACGGATTAAACATCATCAATTGCAGTAGTTCAGTTGTGCTAAAATATTTTATTGACATTCCGAATACCAGCATCCATCTGCTTTACACCAGCATTTTACTGTTCGGAAGTCTGTTCTGTCTCTGGTTTTTAAGACATCAAACTGGCTTCAGAATTCTATTTGTTTTATCACTTTTAAGCTTTTGTTTCGGTCAACATTTGATGTATGACATCCTGGTGTTAATGATCTACTGGATCCTGCAATATGATGCAAGAAAAGAACCGGTAATTACAAGTTTAACATTAGCTGTACTTTGTCTGCCTCTTAGTATTGTAGCCACGCGACTGCCAGCCATACATTTTATCATCCCAATATGCCTGCTTATCTATAACCTCGAGGCTATAGTGTCAGACTATCGGTTAATGAGAAATAAGGTAACGAAAAACGCTAACTGAATCAGATAAACTGGAAGAGATAATTTGTTGGGCGAAAACTTAACGCCCCTTATAAAGAGATATTGTAAAAAGAAACCTGCAACCAACCAGGCCACATAATTCTGCATCGGCACTTCTCCGCTGTTCCAAATCCACAGTCCGTATTTCATTGCAAATGGTTCCAGAAAATAATCCAGCAATACCATTAATACTGCTGCCAGCAAACTGGTCATCACAATATCTTTCGACACCATTTCAGCTACCTGTCTGGTGATATAAATAGTGGTTAGCCAGTTAACAAACATCATCAATGGTGTATCCCACAGGGCAAAACCGAGTGTGGGTCCATATTGATAATAGCCAAATATTCTACCTGTCTTAACACCTATTACTTCGAGCAAAAAACCACAAGCGCCAATTAAAAATAAAGCCAGAACAATTTCGCGACTCCATTTCTTGTGATAAGACAATAAAATCACTGCGGTAAAAAGCAAATTGACCCAAACTAATGATGGCATTAACTTTTTTGTTTGCGGCAAACTAAATCCGATAACACCCACGATGTAGACAATAACAAGAATCCATCCTGCCGTTATGGGTTTTACTTTCGACATTATCTGACTACTAAATCTGAAATGGCCTGGTAACCCAGAGCATCATTAATTAGCTGAATGGCTTTTTCTCTGTTGTAAAGAAATTCGTTCTTGATAATGGATGAATTGAAATAGACATGCAATTCAGTCCCTTTTAAATATAAACCAGTTGTATGTTTAGCAATGGCTGCTCCCATGATATTGGCCCATTCCTGCTTAACAACACTCTCTGTCAAACCCTTATTAATACGTTTATCTGACGTAATAAGCTGAATGGCTTCTTCGATGGTAAACAGATGATTGGGTTTCTTTTGCATAAGGTGTTTTACAACTCTACGAAATTGATACTTTTATTGACATTTTCAAAATGTTTTCTTACTCTTTCAATATGTGTATCGGTTAAAACAATCTGACCAAATTGATCAGAACTGAGCATATCAATCAGTCGCTGCGCCCTTACCTCATCAATCTTCTCAAACATATCATCTAACAAAAGTATTGGAAGAGTGCCAAGTGTTTCAGACAAAAAACGATACTGAGCCAGTTTCAAGGCCACTATAAACGACTTACTCTGACCCTGAGAACCAAATCGTTTGAGTGGAAATCCATTAATTTCAAATTGTATATCGTCTTTATGCAAACCTACAGTGGTTCGCTCAGCCCCTAGATCTTTGTTAATCTCTTCTTTTAGCGCTGAAGCAAAATCACGGGTGTGCAAATCACTTTCGTATTTAAATGTTACAAGTTCTTCTCCAGATGAAAACGCAGGATAAATCTCGTTAAATAAGGCATTCAACTTGCCAAGTACCTCAGTGCGTTTTTTGTAAATATAATTACCTGCAGGCACCAGTTTAGCATCGTAACTCTCTATAATAATCTCATCAAAATGGCGATGCTGAGCAAACAACTTTAACTGCTTATTGCGCTGATCAAGTACTTTCTGATACTCACTTAAGTTATTGAGGTACTCGCGGTCGGTCTGACTTATACAGATATCAATAAAACGACGTCTGACATCGCTATGCCCTGTTACGAGTTCAACATCATCCGGTGTTATCATAACAACATTGATCATTCCGATATGGTCGATGAGCTTATCATACTGCTTATCGTTGCGCTTTAATTTTTTCTTCTTGCCTTGTTCGATGGCCAGCTGCAGGTCGATTTGCTGATTGTCGTAAAACTGAGCATTAACTGCGCAGAGTGTTTCGCCATGCTTTATTAATTGATAATCGATGGCATTAAAATAGCTTTTGCAGGTACTCAAGAGGTAAATAGCGTCGAGCACATTGGTTTTACCTTTGCCATTATTACCAATGATGCCAGTGATATCAGCTGTAAAATCAAGCTTTAAATCGCTGTGATTTTTGAAATTATATAGGGAAAGTCGGTTTATTCTCACTTTTTTGTATTGATAAATATATTTGATTACTTTTGCCGTAGTTTTAATAATTATGGCGAAGGCTGCAAAAATAAATTTTAATAAGGAAACTTACCTCAAGTGGTACGAAATAATGTTATTGGTGAGAAGATTTGAAGAAAAATCAGCTCAGTTATACGGTCAGCAAAAGATCAAAGGCTTCTGTCACCTTTATATCGGACAGGAAGCAATTGTTGCCGGTATGGTGAGTGCCACTACCAAAGATGACAAATTTATCACTGCATACCGCGACCACGGTCACGCGCTTGCTTTAGGCGTTAGTGCCGACGCCGTTATGGCAGAGCTATACGGAAAAGCAACTGGTTGCACAAAAGGAAAAGGCGGCAGTATGCACATGTTCAGCAAAGAGCATAATTTCCTTGGCGGTCACGGTATTGTTGGCGGTCAGATCCCTCTGGGTGCCGGTATTGCTTTAGCTGATCAGTATTTAGGTACTAAAAACGTTACTTTGTGTTTCATGGGTGATGGCGCTGTTAGACAAGGTGCATTGCACGAAGCCTTTAACATGGCCATGATCTGGAAGCTTCCTGTAATATTTATTTGTGAAAACAATGACTATGCAATGGGAACTTCTGTTGAAAGAACCACAAATGTTACAGACATTTATAAAATAGGTTCTGCCTACGATATGCCTTCTTTCCAGGTTGACGGTATGAAATGTGAAACGGTTCACGATGCCATCGCTGAAGCTGTAGAAAGAGGCAGAGCGGGCAACGGACCGACTTTCCTGGAAATAAAAACTTACAGATACAGAGGTCACAGTATGAGCGACCCAGCTACTTACAGAAGTAAAGAAGAAGTTGCACACTACAAAACACTCGACCCACTGGAAACTACTAAAGAAACCATTCTAAAGGAAAAGTTTGCCACTGAAGCTGAACTTGAAGCGATGGAAGAGCGTATTGTTGAGACGGTTAATAAATCTGTTGAATTCGCTGAGAACTCGCCTTATCCTGACCCATCAGAGCTATACACTGATGTGTATGAAGGAAATTATCCATTTATTATGGATTAATCCTAAAAAGTATTATTTTCGCATCCTTTTTAAAATAATTGATTTAAAATGAGCAATAACGAAATCGTAGAAAACGAGGACCAAAACGATTATATCGAACAAGAAGACAATAGCCCTTCAGGCATGAGTCTAATGGTTGACAAAATCAAAAACTGGGTAAACACTCAGAATAAAACAGCTGTCATCGCTGTTTCAGCCGTGTTAATCGCAGGTATTGGTTTCGGCGCGTATCATTTCCTATATAAATTACCTAGGGAAAAAGAAGCCATGGTGGCCATCTATCCTGTTCAGGAATTATTTGACGTAGATTCATTCAGAATGGTTTTGAAAGACGGACCGAAACTGGCTGAAAAATATAACGGAACCAAGGCTGGTGAGCTTTGTGCTTACATGGCCGGTATGTCATATTTAAACACAGGCAACTACAAGAAAGCTTTAGATTTTCTTAAAAGTGTCGATTTTGATGACGCTGTCATGAACTCACAGGCAACTGGTAACATCGGAGATGTTTATGTAGAAATGAAAGATCTGGACAATGCGGTTGAATACTACAACAAAGCAATTTCTAAATCTGGCAACGACTTCTCAACCATCTGGTGGCGCAAAAAAGTGGCAAGAGTTTACGAAAAGAAAAACGATTACCAGAGCGCTCTTGAGCAATACGAAAGCATCAAAAAGAACAATTCTGAAGACGAAGCAGCTTCTGATATTGACAAATACATTGCAAAAGCTAAAGCTAAACTCGACTCTTATTAATGGCTACCAAGCTAAAGAATTTATCGGATTATAATCCGAACGATATACCCAATGCCGAAGATAAAATCTTTGGCATTGTCGTTTCTGAATGGAATTCAGACATCACGAATGCCCTTTTAGACGGCAGTCTTGAAGCACTAGGCAAAGCTGGGGTGAAACAAGACAATATCATCATACATTATGTGCCTGGCACCTACGAATTAGCCTTTGGTGCTCAAAGAATGGTTTTAAACCACCAACCTCATGCAGTCATCTGCCTGGGTTGTGTCATCCAGGGAGAGACAAGGCACTTCGATTTTATCTGCCAGGCAGCCGCCGACGGCATCATGCAAGTATCTCTAAATCATAGACTTCCGGTCATTTTTGGGGTACTCACTACCAACGACCTGGAGCAAGCTCAGGCACGCAGTGGTGGAAAACATGGGAATAAAGGATTCGAAGCAGGTATAACTGCCTTAAAATTAATCTAATATAGCTGTTTATAGCGAAATTTTTTATAGATTTTGTCTATTTTGTGTCATAATTTCGGTTTCACAAGCCAACTTTGTTTGTTTTTTTAATTGAATCTCTTACTTTTGGAGATTGAAAATAACAACATCGAATATGAATAAAATTTACAAATTTGCTCTTGTATTAGGGGTTTTTGCTCTGTTTGGCATTCGAGGCGTCGAAGCTCAAACAAACTTAGCAACTACTGCTAATGCTACAGCGTTCACAAATGACCCGAATGGATTGTGGAACTGGAATCAGATTAACAACAACAGTTTCAGCACTTGTGGAAACCAGGAAGCTTTTATCTGGACTTCTACCAGTGGTATCTTAGGGACTGAGCACATGACTTGGACATGGAGCAGTGCTAAAAGCATGAACAAAATGAGAATCCACAACGCATGGAACAACACCAGAAACCTTACCGGTGCAGATGTATACTACTACAACGGTAGCACATACGTATTCTGGAGAACAGTTTCAATCGCTCAGGCTTGTATGGACTCAGTTACTTTCCCAACTGTAACAACAACCAGTTTAAGACTAACCAATTTCAGAATGGCTGGTGCTGGTCAAACTTCTAACCCGAGCTGGAGAGAAATCGAAATCATCAGTGCGCCTAGCACTAACTTCGATGCAGGTGTCTCTGCCATCGTTCCTTTAGATTTCTGCACCAACTCACAAGCCATCACAGCTCGTGTATACAATTTCGGTAAATTCAAATTAGATAGTTTTAGATTGCACTGGAGTGTTAATGGCACACCACAAGGTACTCGTTTTGTAACTGGTGCTTTGGGAAGTGGAAAAGACACTGCAATTAATTTAAACTCTGCATTCTCGTTTACAAATAACACATCTTACACATTCAAATTCTGGACCAGCAGACCTAACGGCAACACCGACTCAGTCGCTGCAAACGACACTTTGAATTTAAGACTAAACTTCTTCGGTAATCCACCGACACCTACTACTACCAGCTTTACTCAGTGCGGTGTTGGAAAACCAACCTTAAGTGCAACTACAGGCATTAATTCAGATACCATCATGTGGTTCAGAACCAGCACTGGTGGTTCTCCATTTGCCAATGGCAAAAATGTTACAGGTCCAACTATTTCTGGTACCACAACTTTCTACGCTCAAGCTTATCGATTTGCTGCAAAAGCATCATTAAGTAATGGTAATACTGGTGGTATTGTCGTATCTTACGTTTATACAGCATACAATGGTAACTATTTTGATGTTACACCTTCTACAACTTTAAATCTTGACTCAGCTACATTCAGAGTTGTTCTAAATAACACAACCACTAACTATCAATTGCACTACAAAGTTGGTACGTTTAATGGCAGTGAAAATAATCCTAATGCGTGGACGCTTGTTAACTCAGGTGGAGGTCGTGTATACGCTGTGGGTACACAATATTTCTTGAAAGTATCTACTAAAAGCTTAATGTTAACAGGAGGTCAGGTTTACGGTTTCTACTTCACAACCGACCCAACAACTGGTGGTGGTAATGATATTTGGATGAAATCATCTACAGCTCCAACCTCTAACGGCGATATATACATGGTTGGTGGTAAATACTCTTATGGTTTATTTGGTGCTAACGGTTTTGGTCCGACATACACTATCGACTGCGAATTACAATACAGCAAAGCTTGTATCAATCCTACTAGAACTCCTCTAGTAGTAACTGTTAAACCACGCCCTACAGGTTCTGATGTAGTGAAAGGTTCTCCTTTCCTTGGTCAGTTCAGAATAGGCGACAACACCAAACCTGATATCGCTGAAGTAGGTAAAACTGTAACTTATAACTTAGTTGCTCCAACTGGCTTCACTAATACTGGCCACGGTTCTACTTGGGTAATCAACTCAGTAGTTGCAAGAACCAGATTCGGTGCAATTGTTCCTACAACTGAATACACTACTACTACCCCGTCTTCTAGCGGCCCTGGCACTATCGCTTTAACTGCTACTTCTGCCTACTTAGATAGCTTTATCACTTTCTCTGTAAGATACTCTGACTTAGGTCCACATTTCTGTGACTCTACAGTTAAAAGAACAGTGGTTGTTGCTCCAACACCTAAGCCAAGCTTCAAATTCCCTGCATCTATCTGTTTAGGTGATGCTACCCTGTTTGAAAATACTACTACCATCCACTCTGGTAACTCAACTTACATGTGGTACTTCGATGATGGTGATAGTTCAGATCTTCAAAACCCAGTTCACGAATA
>JAIXYV010000108.1 GCA_027490055.1 Bacteroidota bacterium
TTTTTGCAAGTTCTCAATTCGGTCTTGAACCCCAGCATTTTGTTGAGCCTGAGTGAGCATTTTATTCTTAATTCTTTCCCGAACTTGTTCTTGAATTGCCTGATCTCTTTGTTGAACCCCGGCCTGCGCAGGTAAACTTGCAGCCTGACCGGCCTCTCCAAACATTGATCCCAAAACCGGAGCACCGATCATCTTAATGACTTCAGCTGCTGTGGATTCTTGAGGCATTTGCACTGGAGTAAAATCTTTTTGCGCCTCTAAGTCTTTGATTTTATTAGCATAATCAATTTCATTGTCTAAAAACTCACCCGGCTGTCTAGCGGGGCTTGTTCTTGCCAACAAGTCTCTGTAAAAACTATCAATTTCGCTCATTTAAACTCCAGTCAATCGAGTTTTCTAGAAGGATCTGTCCATCAAAGCACTTTAAACCAGTCACCAAGAATCCTTGTGACATTGCTAATTTAAGCATTGCCGTGTTTTTGTTTTCAATCAACGTCGATGCTCGCACGTATTTCATCTTTAAAAACTCAAGCATCATTTTATAGGCACTTAACACTTTAAAGCTTTTTTGAAATGCGCCGCCATAGCCTAAGTACACGGAATTCTTATCCATTTCACGAAAAGTCATATACCCTAGGGGGGTCACGTCATCCCAACAAATTAAAGCTCCGTCGATTCTGTTTAACTCCTTTGGGCGAATTTCGCTAAAGACGCTTAAATGCACGTCCTCGGCGACCGATTCCCATTCTGTTGAAGTGTAAACAGTTAAATTCACTTTTTGCCGCCGCCTTGATTGGCCATTCTTGCTTGTTGAGCCGCATAGTCAGCTGAACCCATCTGAGCAAAAGCAGCCCCGGTGCCTAATTTTCCAAGCTTTTGTCTAAAGATGAAATCTTGAAGATCATTGACCCCTTGTCGTTGCATCTGAGCTGAGTCCACAGCGAGTTTTCTCTCAACTTCATTGGTTAAACTTTGAGATTGCATCGCTGATTGGTTTCTTATGGCCGCAGCCCTAGCCCCACCAACACCGCCTCGACCTAAATTAGACACAAGTCTTCTTTGATCAGCAGCCGCCTGGCCTGCAACTTGACCCCTAGCCTCTGCGCGAATGCCCGATAATTCATCACTGTTGAAACCTTGAGCATACTGATCTCTGAGTCTTTTAAGTCTTTGCATTTCAGGGTCTTGTTCGAACTCTCTTTGCCCGATGGAGGTGCCATAATTGAAGGCATTGGCTCTTCGCAAGTCATCATCTGATAGGTTAAACCCACCGCCTCTGATCAACTGCTCATATCTTTGTCTAGCTGCTTGAGCTTCCGATTGAGCGTCACGCTCCCGCTGTTCTCTTTCCGGATTGACTCTGATAAATGCCATAAAACCCCCAAAAAAGTTTAACTGACTCTAAAAATTTTACAATTAAAACGAGAAAAGCTAGACACTGACAAAGACGTCTGAAAATACACGCCGTTAGTCGGGTCAAGATCCACAAAATACATCACGTGTGACATTGGAATGGTGATAATCCCCTGCACGTGCTCAAAGACTGCATTTCCGATTAAAACATTGTCCAAGGTAAAAGCACTTAAAGTTGATGTAAACGTCCCTGGACCTGGCACGTTTTCAACCCTGGGCTGACAGCCGAATTCTACAGCAAAAGTTCCCGCAGTTTCTGGAATCCAAACACCCGCCGTATAGGTCCCTTTTATGGGTTTTGCGCTAAATTCAAACTTTGAACCCGAAAAATTGCCACTGGTTTGACCCAAAAACTCCAAACGATTCTGATCAACGATGGAAGTCATGGCACTTTCCACGTCAACGCTTGCTGTTTCTAGCGCCCTAATGATTTGACGAAACTCAGTCGCTAAGAAATCCTCAGCGCTCATGGTTTTCTCATAGGTTCTTAATTTAGCAAGCCCCGGGTATTTAACTTTCATTATCGTTTTGGCTCCCCGATGTCGTAATCGTTTGAGTATTGAAGCTCATAGCCTTGAATTCTGACCCATTTATTTTTCTGGGAATTCTCTAAGGCAAAAGACACAGATGAAAGCTTGTCCAAAGTGCATTTAACGTCTTGTTTAATCCCAGTCTTTGACGTTTGATCTGGGAACTGGACGTTTGTCTGGCTTCCTAAAACGTTTTCTAAGAAATTCCCATATTGTTTTAGAGTTAAGGAGAAATCCCCTTGAATAGAGTTAATCCAAAACTTTAAGTATTTCTTATCAACTGTTGGAAATCCTTGAGATAACCACGCTGTCTTTAAGACAAAATTAATGGCCGACTTGTGATCAGTGAAATCATATTTTGTCTGAGTAAACTTCATTTGATTAGTTCTAATGCCGTCCCAGACCAAGAATTCTTCCATGGCTGTCACCAATAGAGAGACTCCTGTGAACCCGGTCCAAATGTACCAACAGTCACGTTTATTAAGTCCAAAATCAGCATAGTCATAGACAAAAGTCGTGCCCTGGACAGAGCAAATGTAGAGACATTGGTTTCTAAAATTAGCCGAAACCGCTTTCGAGAAATCTAATTTTTCTAGATTGATCTTTTGAAAGTCTTGAATTGGGTATCCAATGTTAATCGGAAGTCTTCCCGCTACGCATGCAAAAAAGCCGTTTGTAGCGTCTAGCCAAACCACATAACCTTTTACTTCCTGGATAGATCTGTGAGACACACAGCCCGCATCGACTTCTAGAATCTCAAGCTGCACGTCATTTGTTGCAATAGAACCTGAAAGTAAAGCACTTGAACGCTCTTTAAAGATAAATAAAGCATCTTTATTAGTGGCAACACCCTTTACCCTGTCAGTAAACTTGGTATCGACTAAGATTTCGTGCAGCCCATCTTGCGGAAAACCTTCCGGGGTCAGCGCATCTGCCCAAAAAACAGACTGAAAATCACAAAGTAAGGCTTCGGTGTACAAAAATAAGTTATCGGCTGGGCTTCCAGTCCCCCAAGACCCCACTGGCCTTACAGTTCCCGAGAATGAGGGATAAAAATCATTCCCCACAGCGGGATTAACAGGTCTTCCAGCTTGAACTAAAATGCCTTGAAACTCTTTTATGTACTTACAAGCCCTAGGGATTTCATTTCCGTCAGTTTCATTGAAAGTAGTAAGCAAAATGTCGTCATCATAGGTGTCAGTGTAACTGAAGATTGTCCCTGGAGGGGGAAGTGGTAAATCAATGACTTCATAAAAAAGCCCGGGCGCTGTGACAGTTGTGAACTCTTTAGTACGATAAACTCGAATAAAGGCACCGACTGGCATAGGGGGGTGATAGACAGAATTTGGGGACGTGGGCGGCGAATTAACATCTGTGATTGTGTTCTCTAATTGAGTTTGCACAAAGTAGGCATTAATTGGCTGACCGTTCCCTAAAAGAGTCGTTGGATTTGGAATGATGGCAGATAAACCACTTGTTAGCCCCCTGGCTAGAGTGATTGAAGTCGGTGTCACCGCTGTCACTTTTGCGATTAAATGCGAATATCCTGGCTGACCCAAAAGATCATTCCTTACAGGGATTCGAACACACATTCCGACCACAATGTTATGCCCAGCAAGTACGTTGATAGTCCCACCCGCTGACGGAACGTTTTGATTTCCGTTTACTACGGCTGCAAAAACAGGAAAATCAGCGCCATTTCGAAGGCCCCTGATTGTGATTGTAAAAGCATTCTCAGTGCCTGACAGTGTATCAATAAGATAATCTTGCCCTGTTGCGGGATTAATCTCTGAGGTCCCCAAAGTTTCAGAGCCGTCAGCGTTTACAAACCCAAATCTAAACTTATAGGCATAGGTGCGATTTAAAGATAACCCACCCCCTGGGGATGTAACCGAACTTATGGCAAAGCCTGACAAATTAGTAAGCCCGCCCCCTGTGGGTGCTAAAACTCTAGGCATTCCCACCCGGTAAACCGAGTAAGAGTCGTACTTCATCGGAAAGCCGCCGTCAGTTATGAACGACGCGTTTTGCGAGTTAGCAGACGAAATTCCCTCATAATCAGGTGATTCACTAAAACCTAATGTGGTCGGAAAAGGTGTCACCCCTGTGGTAAGCACTCGCTCCCAAAAAAAAGCAGGGTTTAGAGCAAAAGTGCTGTCATTAATCACACAATTTAAGGTGTGCGCTAGTAGAGAACTTGTAACTGTGGCCCCTAAATCATCCACAATCACAGTTGAAACACCTGTAAGAAGATTTAAGGCTGTGGATAACTGCGTGAGCGTCATCGTGTCTGAGATAAGAACAGGCGCTTTGCCAGAAACCACGCACTTAAACGTGTCAGCTAGCTCATCGTAAAAAATAGAGACGTTGGAATTTGCTGGAAAGGTTAAAAACTTAAGAAAGTGATTCTTTTTCTTGTACAAAAAGCCGTCCCTGGCTACACCAAGAAGCTCAACCTTTGCCGCCCCAGTGTTTACATCCCTGTATTTATACTCAAAGATATCCACAAAATTGGGAGCAAGATTGTCTTTACGCTGTAATCCCTGACGGTTTGAAATGTTGTCTTCAAAGTCGTATCGAAGGTTTTGTGTTCCCTTACGAAATGAACCGGGGTCTTGAAGCAATTTATTGGTTCTTGAATCCACTCCCGAATACCGGTTGTAGAATTTCTCTAACTGATTTGGCATTTTAACCCCTTAGAACCCTATGTAATCGAGATTATTTATTACGACTGCCGTAATATCGTCGCTCATGGTAGCAAAGATGTTAGATAGCTTCATAAAGTGCATTTGCATGTCTTTGACTGCAGCATCTGACCACGCTGACGAATCAGAATATTTGGCCTCATACACCATGTGCTTAATCAAATACCCTTCACATAGATCAGGCCACTCTGGTTTATTGATAACATCCTGACCACAAATCACATAATCCCCTAAAGCCGGTTGAACCGTGCCGAGAGTGAAATTCATCTGCAGCTGACCTAAGTCATTCACGCAAGTATACGGAATGTTTGAGATTTTTACGTTTCCGAGTTTATCAACAAGACACAAAAACTCATTCTTTTTAAGCTCACTCAAGTCAAAAGACTGCTCATTAATATCCACGGTTAAGTTTAAGAGTTTCCCAGAAATCACAGAGAAAGTCTGAACTTTGCCGGATCTTTTCTGTAACCTTTTTGGCTCTCTCACATAAGTGATGTACAATTTCCCGCGCTGAATGGGTGGGTTAAAGTAAATCCCATCCTCAAACGGAATGTAAGCGAAAGGATACCCTGGACGAAGCGTAATCTTTTCCTTTGTTGTCGTCTTATAGAGGCTTTGCCAATAAGTCCCCGAAGGGCTATCGGTCCACTGGATGGTATCAAGATGCTGGATTAAGCAGTCGTCAGGGTAAGGATAAACTTCTTGATTTGGAACAACGTCCACAATGGTTTGCTTCTTAAAGTATTTAGTCTTTAAGTTAGTCACTTCCATTGTGAGCGCGTCTTGTGCGTTATTCAGGTACTGTACAAAAACGTCTTGAGGGACGCCATTCGACTGGGAATAGCTTGTATTTTGAGAAAGCTTTCTCGCCATGTCGATGATTTCCTCAACGCGTCTCATGTCTAACCCTTCATAGCTTTCAAAAGCATTTTCTTTTTGGCTTCGTTCTCAAACTTAGAATATGGGATTTCGCCATCGTCAGATTGACCGATGTTCCCGTCCTGATCCCCAAGGCCAGTGCCTTCTTGCATGGTGTATTCTTTCTCGATAGCTGAAACAGCCATTTTGAGAGAATTCAAAGCTGCCATCACTGGGTTTTTCTCTTTATCGTCATCGTAATCCATCATCTTAGCGCCCCTCTGATTGAGTTCATGTAATTAGCAAATGCATTTTGTTCTTGTTGGCCTTGGTTCATAGCAATGTCTATGTTGCCTTGACGCTTTCTCTGCTCGTTAGCCGCTTGCTGAGCAAGTAACTGAGAAGCAAACTGCCCTCCCACCAACACAGCAGCGCCCGCTGGAGTTGCAGCAAATGGCAAAGCCGCCATAGAAGCAGTGCCAGCCGCTTGCGCAGGTTGTGCATTCATTTTTGCCTGCATTCTAGGCTGTTGTTGCATGTACTGCCCGAAATAATCGTCATCCATTAAGTACATTATCGCTCCTTACCTAAGAAAAATAAGTTGTACTCACCCGCACCGGCAGTCACAGTGACCAGTGCTTGAACATGAGCTGCATATAAATTAGGCACGTTTACTAGTTGTGAAGTTCCAGGGTTTATGTTTGCCGTAGCGCCCGCAATATCGTGCCAATTAGTGTTGTCGTTAGACCATTGCAGTTTAATTTGCCCATTGTTGGCAGCGGGGCCATTGATTTGAACCGATACTCCGTTGCAATTAGTAACATCAAGTGAGCCTGCAAACTGGTTTGCTGCTATAGCCAGTGTGACTGTGTGTTTTTTATGAACTACCTTTGACATTTAACCCCCAAAAAAATGGTAAACTAGAGCAATCGCTGTTTCAACTTGTACTGTCTGACCTCGCTTAGCGAAGCAATGTCGCCTAAAAGCTGTCTAGTCCCCTCAGATAGACCTTTTTCGGACTCAATCATCTGACAAAGTTCTTGTTCCGCCTCTAAAAGATACTTAAAGCACTCATCATAGGATTTTGGCTCTTCTAAACTCTTACACACCTCTGTGTGGACCTTGACCAAATCTATCTTTTTACCTAGTCCAATGAGTCTTTCCACAACCGCATCGTAATGACCCTCGTAAGCTTGGTAAATTTCAGCCAAAAACTCATGATCTTGGAAAAATGTCTTTCCGCCTAAAACATTATGGGCAATGTGAGCATAAAGCTGCATGAGTCTTAAGTAAGCGATTAACTTCATTTTTGTTTCTTTCTCACCCAGTTTAAAACTTTGGGCGTATCCTCAAAGCTAAAACCAAAAACTGATTTTGGGCACTCAGTCTCAACCCCCGGGCCAAAGCGTAAGGGGTTCTCAGAGACAATTTCATATCTTGCGCAAGTTGCCTTATTAGGGATCACTTCATAAATGTACTTTGCGGGAAAACCCCCACAGCCCACCAAGAAACTACTGACCATTAAGCATATCTTGCGCATTTTTCATTCTTTCTTCTGAAGGGCCGTCAATAGACCCCTCATATTTTTTTACTGATTGCTCAGAAATTTCATCTTGCTTTTTCTCAGCTTCTTTCTTCCGAAAAAAACCCTTTAACCAGTCAATCAAGACCGGGAGAACAAGCCAATTAAAAATCTTTACCAACCAGGCTGGCATTATTCGCCGTCAATCTTTTCAGCAAGTTTAAGAAGTTCTTCTTTGAGCTCTTCTTTAAGTTTTGGCAAAGCCGCTTGAATCAAAGCGTCATCAATTTGTGTTGGAATCACTTCAGCCAATTTTTTAGCCGCTAAGTCCACAACCATGTCAGTGTGTTGCTCGATGGCTTTTTCAACTACGATTTCTAATTGTTTCAGGATTTCTTGTTTCATTTATGCTCCTTTTTAAGCGACTTAATGTCGGCTTGAATTTCAGTTAATTTGACAGAGATTTCTTTTTGCGTCTGAACGAGCTCTTTTGCTAAAACGTCCTGCTCTTCCTGAAGTGCCGCAATGGCCTTTGCGTTCGAACTTGTTTCAAAAGATACGTTAGCAAAGAAAGTGACCCCAGAGACTAACACCAAGATAAGAGAGACCGGAATCAGTGTGTTTTCTGTGATCTTATTCATTTATTCTCCAGCTAAATGAGCTTCGATTTCTGCAATGTAAGGGGCTTTATCAATCACAACAATAGCTGCTTGTTGTAAAGCCGCTAGCGCAAACCCTAAAGAGCCCTCAAGACCAAAGTCTTTAACCGGGGCCAAAGCTTGTTTGTTTGCCAAAGCCTGTTCAACAGTCAAAGAGCCGTCTTTTAAAGCCAAAGCTTGCTGACTTGCTAGTTTTGCCATCATTTTAGTGAAGAAAGAAATTCTAGCCTCATATTTAAGCTGTTCTTTTTCAGCTAACTTCTGAGCTGTGATGTCAATCACCTCAACAGTGTACTCCGCCGGATGCTCAATCACTTGCTCTGGCACCGCTGGCTCAATCTCTACTCCGTTTTCATCTAATACAGCTTCTTTTCCCGGGATGATTTCGGTGTAAGCTGATTTGCCCCACCACCCAGCGGCGGCGCCTTCTTGCAACCAAGTTTCAACCTCAAGCTGAGTTTTAAATTCAGCTCCATGAGTTAGTATTCCCAAGCTATTTTTTATTAAAACCTTAAACATATTAGAATCCCTGTCTTGTAATGCTAATTACGTTGTAAATAGGTTGAGTAAGCAAAGTTCTAGTCCCTGAGCCCGCTGCCTGCACCACTACTGTGTCCCCAGCTTTTAACTGAACCACGTCAGACGCTTGGCTAGTCAAAAGATCAGTTGCATTGAAAGCAAAGGCCCGATTGCTTTTTATTGTAGTACCATTGACCACAATGTTTAAAACTGCTACCTCTACCGATGCATTCGAAAAAGAATAGCCAATCGCACCCTTAACTTCATAAGTTCCTGACGCTGGAGCCGTGAAAGTTGTGCCGTTAAATGCACCATGAGTGTCAAAAATTCTTGTTAAGAATGACACTGTTGCCGGAGCAGCGTTAATAGTATTACCAGCCGTATTGATATATCTCAGTGCCACCAACTCATTTGCAGCGATAGCAGATGGGCCAGAGACTCTAGAAACACTGACTCCAAAAGCGCCAGAAGCTACCGTAGTCACAGCAGCTTCGCTTCGTATTTGTATTACGTCACCAACTACCAGATTTTCTAATAATTGAGTGCCTACTTGAGAAACACTTCCCGATACAGCTTGTGCTGCGTATTTTGCTGGAGATCCGTTTCTGTAAAACCTCCAACTTCCAGTAGGTGCTGCTGTTGTAAGCATGTAAAGACTAAAAATATAATCACCAGCTACAGGAACAACGTAAGAATTTCCGGTCCAAGCTCCGTGAGTATCTTTTAAGGCTGTTAAATTTAAATTGGTTACGTTTGCAGTTAGAGTTTGCGCAACTTGCTGACCAAAAAAGGATACAATCCTAGTATCAGTCTGGTCAGATGTCTGTACAGATGATGAGAGGCCATTGATGGGCACTCTAATATGCAATGCAATGGCATCATTTGTACTTGGTGCAAATTGAAATGCGTTGTTTGATACTAAATTGCACAAAACCACGCCATTATTTTCTAAACTCACAATACCGTTAAATACGTTTACAGCCGTATCTTGCGCATTCGCAGTTCCAATTGAGCCACGGCTTTCACCGTTAGCTAAATACACGCCAAGCTTCGTGTAATTTACAGAAAAGCCCGCAGGAATAAGATCGGATATATTAAACAAGAAGTTAGAAGCGGCATTATATAAAAATGCAATCCTAACTTCAATTTCATCACCAACTCTTCTCCATTGATAGCCCTGTCTTGTTCTATTCGCCGGGGTAGTAGCTGGAACTGGAGTAGTCGCATAATCTGTTACCGGCGTTCCATATACATAATCACTTGGCCCAACAGAGATATTATCTAGCTCTAAAACAAAGTTAGCTGTGACTGTAGTCGCAGAGTGGAACACTAATTCATAGCTTGTCGCTGTAGCAGTGGTTTGAAAGCTTGCCTGGAATCTTTCCCCAAAAGTAGTGGGGCTTCCCAAAAACTTAATGTTTGAAGGCTCAATGTATTTTCTAATTGAATCGGCTGGGTCAATGTAAGCAATGTAAACGATAACATCTGAGTCAGTCGTTCTAGTCCCTGCTGTAAAGATCCCAGAAATGACCTTGTAGTCTAACTGAATTGTGATGGCCTTAGCCATATGCGCTTCTTGAACAGTGAATGGGATTACTTGCTCAGCACCTTGAGTGTTTACAGTGCCAGACTTGGTCAAATACCAAGAAGCCGTCTTGTAAAGTGGCACTAAAGTGTTGCGAGTGATTGAAAAGTTAGCATTTGCAGCCGCAACAGTCGCACCTTGCACCGGCACTCTGCCAGCAGGAGTGAGTGAGCGACCAGTAAAGATCAAAGTCACGTCCTCAGCGTCACCGTTTTCAATGAAATTAATCCCGCCCTCAGCAGTGGACTTTAGAGTAATTTCAGAGCCCACTTGCTCAAGGCTAATACCAACCCCAGCAATAAGTTTTGCATCTCCGTAAATCTCTGGGTTCATATTGGCTGCAATTGAATGCAATCCCTCATGAGCATGATCAGCTCTGGCAGCTTCTACTGAAACACCGATAGCTGGAGCTGTGGCAACGTCAGATGGAGTTACAGTTGAAGTCACATTGGCAGCCGTGGTCGCAACCGTGATGTTTTTCCCAGATTGGGTGAGTGTCACGCGTGTTCCGCTTAATAATTTAGCATCTCCGTAAATCTCTGGGTTCATGTCAGCAGCCACTGAGTGAACACCCTCATGCACGTGATCCGCCCGAGCGGCAGTGATGCCCACTCCAACAGCAGGGGTGTCTGCAATATCAGCAGGGGGGGTCATCGCAAGGGCTGGAATTGAGCCATCACCCAAGGCAGTGTCCAAAGTTTTACCTTTAACGACAGAATAAATCTTATCGTCAGTCAGTAATTGGGCTTCTGTTCCACCAGCGGCTATTAGCTCGGCTTTGGTTTTAAAATCATCGCCTTGAAGTAAACGACTCATGTTATTTTCTCCTTAAATTTCGTAAAATACTCTAATTTTTGTACCCGCAATGGCGTCGGCCTCGAACCCCAGACCATTCCAGCTTAAAGTGTTATCAGTGACAATAAAATCCTCTAGGTAAGTGTAAGCACCGACTTTTCTGACATCCAACAACACTTCAGTGGGGTTTTTTGGAGTGAAAGTGAGGTTTATGGACTTATTTGTGATGTCTGTGCTCGTCAGAGTGAAATATTCAGCCTGAAATCCGGGCTGTGCAGGATTATAGAAGTAATAAGAACTAACACTAGACCCCGCTGCTGGCTCAAAACCTGTCATAAAAAGCACAGATTTATCCAAGATCATGTACCTATCAGCCGGTTGAATAAGACCATTTACATAAACAGCCATTGAAAAAGGCTCATTTGGGACAAAAGCCTGGGGTCCAAAAGATGCATTAACGCCATCAGCGTCCCCGGCCAACACTTCTTGCGCTGCTGTTACAATATCACCGTCAGTTTGAAACCAAATTGATAACAACTGACCCGAAACCGGCGGTGTCATGAGAGTAATTGAGCCCATGCCTATTCCGTAGGCAGTTTTTGGGATTTGCACGCCATCAATGAACACCATCACAGAGTTATTTGTGATCGGCGTCCCGGTGTAAGTAAAGGTGTCGTTGATTCCATCGACTAATCCAACAAGGTTTTGGAATTTACCTAAAACTGTAGGGCCTAATAAGAAATAAACCTGAATAATTGTCCCTGCAGCCGGAGCAATTGCAAAATCTAACGTCGCACCGGTTACAGTGTAAGTGCCAAATCTTTGTGCAAGTCCATCCACATAGACAATAATGTTGTCCCCATTAAAAGGAGTGGCGGAAAGTAGGAAAGATGTCTCAATTCCGTCCCCAAAACCCAGGGTTTCTTGGTAAACATAGCCATTTAACACTGGCCCTGTGGACCCTGCGGCTTCAATGATAATGTTTTGGCCCACTTGAGTGATAGAAACGTTCGCCCCTGGGACAATAGACACGTCCCCTCGAAGCTGAACACCGCCCCCACCCCTAAGAGAAGTCACAACGTCAGTAATATGCGCCACTCGAACGTAAGCACTTGGAGTTCTCTGGTACAAAAACCCAGTCACTTCATAAAGTACAATCGAACCAGTCGGGTAAATGGGAAACCCCATGGATAAAGGGTCAATGCTTGAGCTAATAACCTGAGCACCGCCGTTTAAATCCAAGATTTTCTTAAGTGCCTTTACAGAATTACCCTTAAATATTACTGCAGCCATTTAAACCCCAAAAAAGTTAATGACGAGTAAACCGTCAGTGGCGTTTGCTGATTTTGCCTTAATAGATAATATAGTCCCCGCTGGGATAGACACTTTCATGCGCCCATTCCCACCAGGTACGATGTAAAACTGATCAACTTCCGGTGTTCCAAAAGCCAAAGCTATGACCTCCCCGGAGGAATCAAAGATTTCAATCTCTTTTATGTCCATTCCCACAGTCAAAAGAGGCACGTATGTAGCCGTTGTGACCGGGGTCATGGCGTAATTCTTATAGAATAATAATTTAGCAACCAAAGTCTCAGATGTAACTGGCCCTTGTTGCTTTACGTGTAGCGCTTGAATGTCTGAACTGATTGACTCACTTGTAGGAAAGCCCGCTAATGTGGCACCCTTTGCAGCTGTTTTTAACTCTGGGTTACTGACCTCAGCTGAAACCGAGTCATTTAATTTATCTAACTTATCTTGGTGAACTGGAAGACCGAGAGTTGAGAAAACCTCAACAGAATCAGTCAAATTGCTTAAATTTTGTGCTTCTACTGGAAGTCTTTTTGTATTTGCGGGTGTAACAGTGTCTTTTTCAACATCTGTCAGCACGCCGTCTTCAATGTATTTTACCGCTGTGGGTGTAAGGGCCACTTGAGGATTTCCGTCCTCATCGAGAAGTGGTGTGACCGCTCTTAAAACATAAAGCTCATCTCCAGCAACAGGATCAGCTGGAAGTATAGAACCAAGAACCAAATAATTACCATCTGGAACTGCTGTGATTTGTGCTTCGAAGTGTGGATTGGCCGCGGTTCCTTCGAAACGAACCATGTCACCAATTTGCGCCCCATGAGAGATAACATAGAGAACCCTTTTTGAATCAACCGCCGGAGCAACAATCGTTTTAACCGGCCCAACACGGAAATATCCCTGATTGATTGTGTTTAATCCGACTTTTTTAGATGAATTTAACTGTAAAGTGGCAAAGTCAGCTCTGATTTCCTGAATATCTGGGTATTCTATGAGCGCACTTGTGACTTTTTCCTGTGAGGGATAACCCTTAATAGACATTTTTCCTCCGGTCCTTAATGGCCTTCTCAGTGAATGGGAAAGACTAGCTCACTAGCTAGTCCCCCAATTTCTTAGATTCCGATCAAATCAGTTGCGAATGAACCAACAACCATCAAATCAAAGTCTTTTTCAGCAGGCGTCGTTCCGTCTGCAGCAAAAGTCTTTACCTGAACTTGAAGTTTAGTTGTTCCGACAACATCCAAAACCGCAATGCCTGAAGTGTGCAATTGAACAAAAGCATGCACTTTCTGAGCAAATGGTCTTTGAACGTTTACAACGATAGTGTAATCACCCACGCCGTTATCAATAACTTGGCAAAAAGAAGCACAAAGCCCTGAAAGAACCGGAGTTCCCAGACCTGTCTTACTTAGTGCAAGCACTGACACTTTTCGTTGTGGTGATTCGATAGTTTGAGCACCGAACATTTTAACCCCCGAAAAAGAGAACCCAGCCTAAGCCGAGTCCCCCTTAATTTAATTATTTTGCTAAACCAGTGATGACACCGTGGAAAGATGGGATGATGTAGTTCTCATAGTACCCACCGTAACGAGCGCCGTAAGCATCTGAGTTAGTTTGACGCAAGAACACAGTTCCATCGTCATCAAACCATCCAAAGCCTGGTCTGTGGTAAGAAGTGATGAAATCAGGGTTGATCGCGTACATAGTGTCATCTGGACACATACGATCTTCAATGATCGCAAGCTTAGCTCCAGAAGCTAGGTACTCAATACCATCCCATGAAATCTTACCTTTTAACTCAGAAGCGCGTGGATCAATTTGGTAAATCTTTTGATCTTCCAAGAAGTTCTTGATCTTTCTCATTTGAGTGTAAGAAGTAGCGATGATCTTAGGAGCTTTACCGCACTTGTACATGATCTTAGAGATTAGCTCGTTCATGATGTCTGTAGAGATACCAGAACCGCCTGCGTTGATTTGAGTAGCTTGGTAACGTCTTGCAACAGTCACTCCGTACAACAAATCTCCAGGCTGAGCACTCAAAACACCTTTTAAACCTTGAGGGTCTTGGTCTTTAGAGTTTTGCATGTAAGCAACCAAACCAGATCCACCGGTAGTTAGATCCAAAGATCCACTTACGCGCTGAAGTTTAACTGTTTTAGTGGCAGGCAATACTTCTAAAACCGCAAATACTGACAAATCAGTTCCGAAGTTTACGTAATCGTTCTCTTCCCAGTGACCTTCAACCCATGAAGCATCTGTGATCACGATAACAGGAAGGGCTGCAGTGCCAGTCGCGTTTGCAGCAACAGTGCCCAATGCGCCTGAACCGTTACCAAACATGATTCTTGAAGCATTTCTGTTCCAAGCTTCAACTGTCTTTTGTACGTTCCATTTCATTGCTTCAACGAAAGCACCTTCGTCAGAAGATGAAGCTTTTAATGCCTCACGCTCAATCTCAGTCACAGCGTAAACACGCTTAGCCTGGATAGTCGCCTTAACTGCAGATGCAGGGTTAGCTGTTGGCAATACGCCAGAACCAACACCGCCTGCGAAGAACGTTGGAACAGCTACCTTCATGTCTTGGCCCACGAAGTCGTACTGTTTTTTGATTGTTCCCAAGATTGGGTTTGCGGAGTTGTAAGCGTTCTCTGACAGCTTACCGAACTTTGTTTTAAAGAGCGCTGACTGCGCTGCTATTGAAAATGCACTCATTTTATTTCTCCTTGGCCTATGGCCTTAATTACATTTGATCAAACGACCAGATTTCCGGAGACGGAGGCCTTGCTTGGGACACTGGCTTTTTACCAGTTAAGAATTCCTCATTCTCTTTCATCTTTTCTTCTATTTTCTTGTGAGCTTTTTTAGTTCCCCAGAGTTCAGACACCATTTCAGGAATATCGTTAGGGCTTAAGCGAAGGTTGTGTGCGCTTTCGACTAACTTGAATAATTTCTGGGCTTTCTCAGTTTCCGTCCAGCCTAGATTGAGTTTTTCAAGTTCACTCGCTGCGGCATCGTACAATCTTTGAGCTTTGACGGCCTCAACAACAGTCTCGGGAGTAATCTTTGCCTTTAACTGACCAGTTTTAACTTGTTCAAGTAACTGATCATATTTATCGACAAATTCTTGCTCACTTATTTGGTGACTTGCTCTGAGGGATTCGACCTTGGAGTGCAGTGAAGCGACTTCTTGCTGCTCCTTAATGGACCTCTCGAGAGTGTCTGCTCGATGTTTGTGCACACTTGCCTCGTATGCAGCTGCATCGGCTTTACGTTCATCGTCAGACATCATGTAATATTTTTCAAGCATTTGTATTTGCTCGTTAAAAAATTTAGTCCGAAACTCGACCGGATCAATCCCAGCAATCTGACTCATTCTATATAATTTAAGATTGGGATCTTGCTCCTCATAGGCGGCTTTGATCATCTGAGACACTTCGTTCATCTTTAATTGATCAGCTGCCACTGTTTTACGCATCTTGTCGATTTCAGTGAATTTCTTATCCCAGGCCACTTTACCTGAGTAGTTCCCTAAGAGTTCTTTAATCTGCACAAACTCTTCTTTACCGTTCACTTTAACAGGGACTAGTGCTTCCTCATCGAGGTCAATCTCAGCGTCTTTCATCTTGGCTTTAATGATTTTGCGCATTTCTTCAGGGGTTTTGGCCTCTGTTTCGCCCTCTTTTACTGGCTTAGCCTCAGTTTCCTTAGCTTCTTTTGTCTCTTTGGGCTCTTTAGCCTCAACCTTTTTGCCTTTGTCAGTGTCTGAGGTAAGATCAATGGATTTGTCCTGAACCTTTTCTACTTTCTCGGCTTTTTCTGGCTTTTCTTCCTTCACTGCCCGGTCTTTACCCTTTGATTTAAGAGTTAATTGCTCTAACTCATCAAAAGACACTGGGCCTGCTGAAGCGTTTAACTCCAAGGCCCCTTCATTATTCAGGTTACTTGTAACCGGTGTGTTCGGGTTGATTGAATCTGACATATTTCTTCCTTTCAGGTGCGTGATTGCTTGCCTGTTTAAAAAATATTACTGAACTGGTTCGACTGGCATCTCTATGGGGAGGGGCGGAGGTGCAGGAATTTCAGCAAAGATCGGGAACCCTTGAAGCGTCATAAGAGCTTCTTTGTACGCTGGGTTCTTAATAGCCCGGTCAATCATCATCACTTCATGGGCTAAGATATGATCTTTCATGGCTTCTTGAATCTCTGGGGCGGCTTTCTCCTTAAATCCAACAGGCTGAATGGCTTTTGTGTGGATTCTCCAGTGAGTGATCATGTCTTCGTATTCTTGAGGTTCTATCTGGCCACCGCCGTCCATGATCTTTTCATTCTCTTCCTCAGCTGCCCTTGCCGCGTTAGCACCGACATCCTGGAATTTCTCACCCTGACCAAGACCGATCATTTCCAACACTTGTTCTTGCGGGAATGCGCCTGGGAATGCAGCATTTAGATCAATCACCTGCTGAGTTCTCATGGCCTTGGAGTCAGCTAGTCCAGAGGTGTTTTGAATCATCACTGCGTAAGGCTTAGCCAACGCCTCAACTTGAAGGGGTTGTAGCTCCCAGCGGTTGTCTTTCCCCATGATCATTAAAGTTCTAGGCTCATCGGCTTTGTAGTATTGTGCTGCTGTTTTAAGCATTTTATCGTACACGTTACGCACAAATTGATTAAATGCCTGCACCTCACTCGCGGACCTTCGAGACTCTGATTCTGACAAGTATTGCAAGGCCACCGCCGCTGTCACTCCGGGAGGTGGTTCTCCCCTAACTACTGAATTTGACTTAGCAAATTGGTAAAACCAGGTTTGTAACTTATCAATGAATTCCCATGAGTTTTGTCCCACAGGATTGGCTTGCGCAAGCACCGGAGCCTTAGAACCAGGCTTAATTTTCACAATTGATATGTCGTTATTCAATGACTGATCATCAACGGCCCCGCCCTCAACAAACCACTTCGCATTGCCGGTCAGCATCATCATCTTAACAACCATGTTAAGTGAATTGTTAATCTGAGAAGCTACGTTTTTAACCTTATCAATGAACGACTGGCCTGGGAGCTCCTCATCGTTTTCAATGTCACAGAGTCTTTCGATTGGTAAATCCCCATGCGCATAGCTCAATGGCCCTTTTTTAAGTAAAGCTGAGGTCGTAAAGCAAGCTTCAAAGCCTTCGGGTAAATACTTGGTCTTTTTATGGTAAAAATGGATCTTTTTGCACATGCCCGCCATGGTCATTTCTTCCATCTTATCGAAGTTGAAATACTTGGCGTCTGAGTCTTCTCTGATCACCCCAGCTTTATCGGGATAATCAAGCTTTAGGGCTTCAACATAATCGTACTCTACAATGAAACAATAATTTACCTTGTCCCAGGACTCAGCATTTTCGTAGTAAACCCAAAACGGAGTCTTTCTGACTAGCTCAACGTCACCCTGACGGATCGACATCTTTTGGTCTTTGTTCTCATTAGAGCTTTGTTGTTCTAGCACCTTTGTCTCGGCTAAAACTTCGCCTAAGTCTGGGTTCCATCTGATCCAAGCAAACGATTCCCCGGCAATCTTAGAGTTTTTAACGATTTGGTGAAACTTCTGATCAAGCTTTTGAACGTAGTCCAGGTGATCTAAGAAGCGCTTTGCCACCTTGGCGTCCACTTTGTCTGCGGCCTCATCATGCACTGGAATGACCGCAATCGCGGGTTTGTACTCCAAAAGTCTAGCAGTTTTCTCGTCCACAGCATCTGAAATGAGGGGTAGAACCATCTGTGGTGTGTATTTACGCTGAGATTCCAAGACGTCTCGTGGGTAGTAAACAGAACTCAAATACTGAAAATTCTTGTACCTTAAATAGTTGTTTTTGATTTTTTGCCTTCGAGTCTCGTTTAAGTTTCGAAGGTAAAGCATTTCCATCTTAAACCAGTTCAAAACAGCGTCATCGCTGCTTAAATCTATGGCAAAGAATGGTTTCTTAGATTCTGCAGTTCCGCCGGAATCAAGCTCATCGAATGGTGCGTATTCAGCCATGTAGTCCCCCAACCTGTAAACTCTACAAGCATATTGAGTTTAGGCAAGAAACAAAGCAAAAAGATTAAATGAAATATCAAAAAATTGCGCTTGAAATGATGGCTGCAGGACGCTTTTGGGCTTTGGAAGATGGTTCGATTATGTGCAACAGTTACGGGAAAATTAAAAATAGAAAACTATTTTTAAAGGTCGGCTATCCAGCCTTTGGGACGAGTTGGAAAAATGTAAAATATACTTTTTTAGCTCATCATATTGTGTGGTTGCAATTCAATCCAGATAGCAAAATGTTGGGAATGCACATAAATCACAAAGACAATATAAGGACAAATAACAATATTGCTAATTTAGAACTTGTGACGCCAAAAGAAAATACAATACACGCTTTCATAATAGGAGCGGCTAATTTGTATCAAAACGCCGGAGAAAATTCTTATAGTGCTAAAATTAATTGGGAACAGGCCTTAGAAATAAAATCAATGAGAGGCAAGTGTAGTCCGAGACAGCTTACAACAAAATATCCACTATCGAGAGCACAAATTGGATTAATAATGAGGGATGGTTCTTTCAAACTCAAACATTGTCCGGAAAGATTAATCAATACAGAGCTTTATCAGTTAGCAAAAAAAACAGTAGAAATTTTTAAAATTTAGCTTTTTTACCCTTTAATTCATCCACTTCGTCTTGGCTTAATGGGATGTCAAAATCCACAAAGGGATCGACTTTCTTACCCATTTCACCTGGAAACATGTCTTTGAATGGATCTATTGGCTGCAACTGCACTTGGTGCGTTGAGAAGAAATTCTTAGCCAGCATGATCACCAAACAAGCTAAGGACGCAATTAAAGAGATAATTGATAGAATTAAAGACGCAATTTCCATGAAAACACCCCGTCTGGAGTATTAGTCCTCATGTTTGAAATTTTTTCAATTATTTCTTCCGGGGGGTGATTAAATCAATAACGGATAAACCGGCTCCCGCCACCCCTGGGACTGCGTTTAGCGGGTCAAAAACTATTTGGCCTATGGCTTTTTGCATTTCATCGGGCTGTCCAAAGGGTTTGCTCACTGTTTCAGTGATGACATTCGCTGCCTGTTCTTGAGCCTGACGATACTTTTCCACTAAACTACTTAAAGCATTTAAGGGATTGACCTGTGTTGCCACTGGGATTGCACCCGCTCCAGCCAATAAATTACCTGATTTTGCAAATCTAGGGTCAAAAGCTGCAAATTCAGAGCGCACGTTATTTTTTGCAGTTACATCTATAAGATCATCAGGCAAAGACACCCGATAGCCAGCTTTTTGAATTGCTGAGCTCCAATCTTTTTTTCCTAATGTTTTCTCAAGTAGGTTCATTCCCTCCTCTGAAGACCTTAGTTTGGAGGTTTGTATTGCTTTGTCGTATCCTAATTCTTTTAGAATTTCTTTGGCTTGATCTAAATCTGCCGGGTTAAAAGTTTTTTGCTGCTTAATCCTCAGCGGTAAAACTTGTCCTTCATCAAAACCAGCGTATTGAGAGGCATAATTAGGGCTTGAAGTTACATAAACACCTTGGCCGTATTTAGCAATATCGCCTTTTTTTGTACCACTTTCTCTAAATTCTGAAATTGGCCCTTTAAAAGTAGTGCCATGATAATAAGGGGTGCTTTCGAAACCCATGTCTGCAATTCTTTGCGACTTTTCGCCGTAAACCCTGTCTAAAGCTTGCAAATAGGCATCTCGCTCTTTCCCAGTGAGGGCCACGGCTTTCTCAACCTCATCTACTTGATCAAGAACTGATTTTGCGCCTTTTGTCTTTAACAGCTTTAATAAATCCATACAGCCCCCAGATTATCTTGAGGGAATGATGTAATTTATTCAAGATCAGTGTAGGATTCGGCCCCGAAGTCTTCTTCCATTGTGAAATACCGGCGTTCACTCGGTAATTCTTTAGGTTCTAGACGCTCATTAAAGTCAAAACCCATAGCTTTTAGGATGTAAGCCCCAGCCTGCCATGCGTGGTCGTCTTTATCTGGCAGTCGCCCCTTGTCGTCTAGGATATAGTTTTCCATTTCCCAGCGAAGTTTTGGGGTGGCATCTGTCCACTCAAAGTGACCATGCGATAGAACACCCCTCCAGCATGAGATTTCGCCTTGAAGGCCAGAGGATTTATCACAGGGACTTAGCCACCAAGTCTCGTCTATCTCAACCAATTCTTGTTTAAACCACCTTGCAGAAGAGTCATAAACCATCTCTATAGCTTTTATGCCTAACTTGTTGAATTCACTAATCTTTTCGTTCACGGCGTCTCGTATCTTTCGAGCTGTGCAATACTCTGGGCGTGATTCATAAATCTCCCCAACAGGAATCACTTTTTTACTAAATGGATTAAACAAAAAGAATTCCACAGCAAAAACCGATGTAGAAGCTGGGTCAAATCCCACGTATAACACCCACTTGTAACTGTCTTTTGGCCACATTTCTTTAAGTGGTCTAACAGGCATGCGCGGAACCATGGGAAACACGGAACGATTTCCGCCTTGTACAAACTCAGCCATGTACTCCCGGCGCCACACGTCTTCTAGCCCAGCTTGAATCAGTAAGTCTCTTTTCCGGTCTAACCAGGATTTTTCGTTATAAGTATTGTCATATGAGGTGGCCCTTGTGAAAAACGACCTCGGATCAGATTCTAATTGCCTCATTCTTGTCATGAATGGTCCATCTCGGTCAGGTGGGGTCCCGATAAAGATCATCGGAGCATTGTATCTGGCACGGTTTGGGTCCATGGCCTCAATAGCCTGCGGGTCACAGTCTTTACCCTCATCCCAGATAATTAAGCCTTTTGGTTTGATACCTCTAAGCTTTTCAGCGTTATTCGAGCCCTCAATCTTGATAAAAGAGCCGTTTTTAAGTGTGATCCTGCACTCTGTATTATTAATAGATTCAATCCACTCTGAGGGGCCAAAATTCTGAATTCTGCCCGATGCCCAAACAATCTCTTTCATTTGAATAGCTAGGGGACCGATAAAATAGTTCTCTGAGCCTGGGTTTTCCATTGCCCAACGCCACAAGCAATAACTAGAAACCTCAGTCTTCCCAGCGCCCCGACCGCACTGAGCCCCTAAGTCTTTGTATCCTTCATAGAACAAAGCCCTCACAAAAGGAATCTGCCAAGGTAGCGGTTTCCACCGAGAATTTAGTTCAAGCAACACTTCAGCTAAACTCGCTAAACCCTCGTAATCTCTCACCATTTTCCTGCTTTGCTTTGATCACTGCTTAATTCTTGTGCTACTTTGTTTCGATTTCATCTTTCGGCGCAAACACCGGGGTTCTTGTTATAATCTTTGCGTAAGCTGACAAATACCCTTTAGTTCTTATAGTGCTCTTTAAATACTTTAGGTCTTCTGGGCTAATGTCTTTGATATCTCCCCAGTTAATACCATTGAAAGCTTTCTTTCTTGCGTAGCCAGCTGACCATCCCTCTGATCTTAATTTAAAGAAGTGCTCTAGTCTTGGGTCCACTATCCCCCCGCAAAATAAAATTTCTTGTCTCTTCTGTAATTATCAACAGACTTTTCGACATCTGTAAACCATGGCTCGATAACTCTTATGTAATTATTGGGCACTGCACATAAATGACCGGTTTCAAGTACACAGATATTATGGGTTTTGTACTGTTCCGGGTCCTCGGCGATGCCTAACCCCTCGTAATTAATAGTGAATAAGTAATTGGCCGGGCCAAAGTCTTTAATGATTAGATTGGCATTTTTCATTAGTTCATAACTACAAACCGTGACTGGCCCCTCTAGATTTGTGTAGGGTTGCAGTCTTTCGTTATCAATGTGCTCGAAATTTGTTAAATCAGCCCCATATCGGTCACAGGCTATTGCCTCTATCGGTAGTCCGGACCAAATAGCCCCTGATTCAAGAAACACAGTGAAACGTAATCTATCGAATTTCCTCGCATCCACGGCTAATAGGTAAGCAGAAACCCACTTGTTTGATTCTTGCTGGGTTAAGTAGCTTTTTCTGATTTCTACCTTAATTGCCGGGAGATTAATCACTTCCCCTGCTCCCATTTCTCTAGTTCGTTAATTGTAAGCCTAGCTTTTTTCCCGCTATCAATGTCAATATCGGATAGATATACATATTCGTTATCTAAATGATGCCTTCTAATATGAGAGATTGCCTCACCATAAAACTCTAAAGCACTCTTTAGCTTCTCAATCTGCTCTAATGCCTCGTCTAGCTTCTTAGCTTTACAGTCGCAAATGTGGTGTGTAGTGCAGCTCACTCATTCCCCCAAAACTCTTCAATCACTTGCAAGGCATCCAACACACTCTTGCCGCCCTTTTCGTCGTAAATCTCTCGCAGTCTGGTTTCGAGGTCAGTGATTAAACTATCAAATTGAACTGTGCATTTGTACCAACCCTCTAAATAGTAAGCCTTTACGCCATTTTTATCCAAAAGCTCCATTTCGGTTAATTCATTGTCAGGCAACCAATGTTTTATTATCATGTGTTCTTCAGCGAAATGATCTCTCAATTTCTGCAAGCGGTTCATTTGTCAGAATCCATTTCTAGAATTTCTTTTGCTTTTGCTTTTATTACATTATCGCAATAAGGCCATCCGGCATCAGCAAGATGTTTTAACAACTCAATCGCAGCTTTAGCCTGTGTTTGCTTTTTGATTGGCTGTTTTCCGATGGCTAATGCCTTAAATTTAGCATTGTCCCACGGATCTGCTGACCATGTGTCGGGCTCATCGCCACCCACGACCTCAAACCCTTCAGCTAGCTTTGCTTCAAGTTCAAGAGCACTCACAACATCGAGGCCTGAGTGTGCCCCATTTCCACTTAAATAAGCTTTCTGAATTTTTATCCCTAACCATTTTTCTATCAGTTTGTATTCGCTCATCTGTCCTCCAAATAACTCGGTCTGTGCATCCTGCCAAAAAGATTAATGCTAATAAATTAAGCAATTTTTTCATGTGGCACCACGATTAAAATCTTTGGATCTATGAAGCCCAGCAATTTGAGACTCCCTTTTGAGTCCATTTCTCGCTCTTTTACATAAATTCCGTCACCATCACGTGAACCGGCGGCGTTTGTATTAGCCTCCACAGTCTGAAATGACGTCTGCCCAGCCTTATAATTGCCTAAAGATACAGCAGCGTGGCCCCGGCTTGCATTTGATCGAGATTGCCAAATCACAATTCCATTCTTAATTGGTTGCTGTTGCTTTACGCTTGCGCTTAAACCCTTCCAGAAAAGCTGTGTGGCAGCCCTGTGGGGGACGTGAAGCTCTGCTTTGTATCTGACGCACGTTAAATGCAATTGATGCAGAATAAAGCTTAAACAATAAGGTGAGCCCATGGGAACCCCAGCCCATTTGTTAGCCTCATCAATCAGTTTATGCCTGTTTTTTCCACTTTCTTTTAGACCATCAAAACTTATAAGAGTTTCGATCCATTCCTCGATGATTAAATCCTTAAGCGATAGCTCTGGCTCTTTGACCACTGGTTTTTCTGGCTTGATATCCACTTTTTTGGTCGTTTTTTGCGGCTTCTTAAAATAACTTACAATCTTCTTAAACCAATTCATTTCTACTCCAAAATGTTTGTTATGACGTGATATTTTTTCTTCATAAATTCTTTAACGTCCGACTGGGTTCCAAGGCCCTTATTAAACCCGAGTGAAAAGCCTAAAATCAGGCCAAATAAAAAACCCACGTAGGTAAAAACATAGATTTCCATTAGTCTTTTAGATCCTGATTTTCAAATCGAGCACGTCTCATTTTGTCTAAATGCTCTTCAATTTCACTGAATTTAACAACTTCGCAGTCAAAGAGCTTTGCAAAGCGTTCAGCCACGCAAATGTCTTTTACTATTGTGGCGTCATCGGGGTCTCTTGTAAGCTTTGAACCTCGTTTAAAATAATGATCACCGCTTGCGAGTAAATACATTAGATTCTCCCTAGCTCTTTAAGAAGTTTTAAAACAAAGTCTCTTTCGCTAGAAACTTGTAATTTTCGATACATGTTTGTTAAATGAAACTTGATCGTTTTATTGGCTTTTTTTGTATATTCAGGAAGCTCAGTCCGCTTCGGACAAAGCACCATAGCTGCTGCAATCTCTGATTCTGTCACTGTAAACTGATAGTCTTTAAGCACTAACAGCTTGATGTCTCGTTCTAGTTTTGTCATGACTTAGGTTTTAAGACCAAAGTCTAGAAAATGCAAGCTATTTATTGAGTCCCGGAAGGTTAATCGTCTCTGTGGGTTCTTCCATGTGCTTGATAATGGATTCTGCTGAAATTTGTTGCACACTTGCGGGCGCAAAAGGGTCACTTTTTATTATGTTAATCGCATCTAGCGTGGTGATGGGGGCTTTAGCCTCGGAATTGTCACTCACATCGACTTTGATTGCTGATAATCTAGGCAATACGTAACTTGCAATAGACTCGTAGGCTTTTACTTTCTCAACCGTGCATTTTACGGCTTGCGCAAGGTACTGAGGGCCAGCGTCCATTTCAGACGTGAATCCTCGCATACCCTTAAAGGCTTTCATTGCCTCTTCCTTAAGCTCTTCTAGCTCTTTTATTCCCTTTAACATTTCGGTCACTGGGTTTACTTGATTGTGGTCCAGAATCTCCCAGGTGTTCATTTTCTTGTGCAGGTAATTGTTCGACGTTCGCGGTAGGGACGGCATTTTGCACCTCAATCATCTTTAAAAGAGTCCTAATTGATTCTGGATTGAGTCCTGAAAAGCCCTCAGCAATCATTTTTTGCTCAATCTCTAGCAATTGATTTTCTAAATATGTTTTGACTTTTAAATAATCAAGATCAGCCCCGAACCGGTCTCGAAACCCAGCTGGGAACGTCTCTAGCTTACCCTCAAGCTCCTGAACAGACAGATATCTCATCCTAGCCCACCATGTAAATTTTCTCCAGTTTGAACGCAATTCTACAGAGGGTCAATATTGTATTTTTGTGATTTTACTAAGGAAAGAATGCAAAAACAGAAGTTTCACTAAAATCATTTGAAAAACTGCCCTTATATTAAGCAAAAAATAACAGGATAAAACTATGAGCAAGATTCAAATTGATGATTCTATATTTTCCGATGAACGTTTTATTAAGTTGGTAATGAAAACCAAAAACGTGCACGCAGCATTGGGCATGCACTGCGCTTCTTTGTTCTTAGCAAAACCATATTATTTAAAAAATGAACTTATACCGCACGAAAAGTGGCCTGAAGGCTTGCATATATTGTTTGATGTTGAGTTGTGTGCCTATTATCCAGAAGGCGTGGATGTTTATTCAGCTCATGATTCTTTTGATTCTTTGCGACAATTTATCAATAAAAAAATAAAAAGCAAAAAATAAGAAATGCACAGAAAAATCAAATGTTTGCACGATATACTTAAAGTGATTTATTAAATTTCGAAACTGCAACACAAACGCAATACAATCGCGATTCAATCGTAAAACGACACGAGCTAACTTATTGAAATCATTGAATTCACATTGAAAAAAAACGCGCTGTTGGCGCGCCACAAACGCGCACAAGACGCGAAATCTGTCTGTTTCATGAGGAAACACTCGCAAAAAAATGCAATTTGACTACTTAAAGTGAAGTCTTTAAATCCCTGGCATCGGAAACGATCTTAAGCAAAAGACAGGGTCGACTGGGCGAGTGCTTTCGTAGTCCACGCGTGAAGCCAGGACAAGACGGTTGGAGTGGTAATTCGAGCTGGGTGATAGTAGAGGCTTAAAGGCGCTTTTACAACGAACCAGCTAGCCCCGAGAGTGAAAAGAATCGGGTGGGGATGACACTTAAGAGACGTTGGCTAGAGCAGTGCTTTCACACTGTTGAAATCTCTTACAGTTGCTAAATGAAAGCAAATTAGCAGCCCGAAAACGAACGAGAACTCAAAGTTCCAAGAATTTTCGAAAATGCCACTTTCAGGAATGCTTTTAAATTGAGCACTTCCTAGGAGTTGGCATGCCTTCCACTCACTCGAATCTAAAGTTCCAAGGATTTTCAAACAAGCAACACATGATGAATTCAATACCCAAGGGGCTGAGGCTTTGCCCTCAGCTGACAGCTTGTCTGTCATCCCCGATCCCCAAACATTGAACCTTGTAAATTCACTAAATCGCGTGTTACTCGTTAAAAAACAACGAGGTAAACAATGAAAGATGTCGTGATTTACGAAATATCTATTCTTGAATGGTTTGATAACAAGCCAAGTTCAGCAATTCGTCGCAAATTGACCCTTGATTCGGCATTTTTGACCGATGCACGGCTAAATCACCTCTCATCAAGCACAAAATACATGCTCATTCACCTGCTACTCACCTCTATTTCCAAACGAAATCCACCAACTATCCTCGTCAACCACCAAGAATTAACAACTATCTTCAACTCAAAAGTCAAAGCGCGTCAGGCACTCGAGAATCTTCAGTCATTACAGCTACTTACATTTAACGCTAAACACCGTAATGAAACGAATCAAAACGTAATTAAACGTAATGAAACGAATTTGCATGAATTGAAACAAAGTAAAAAGAAAGCTATAGTGAAAGAAAAAGACCCTCTGCCAGTCAAAGAGCTTGTCACTCACTACTGTGACACCTGGAAAACGAGGTATTCAGCCTTTCCAATGATAAATGGGCGGACTTCGGGCCAATTAAAACAGCTTGTAAAAGATTTTGGTTTAGAAAAATCAAAGCAGATCATTGATGCCTATCTCCGCATGACTGATTCCTGGTTTTTAACAAAGCGTCACGACATCCCGACCCTACTTGCTAATTTAAACAGCATTTCTCATTTCATTGAGACCGGAAAGAGCATCTCGCGCACCGAAATTTTACAATTCGACAAGAATCAAGCGACTTACAATTTGCTCAAAGATATTCAGGAAAACGGAATATGACTGAATTACAGAGAAAAGAGCTTGGCATGATCATATTAGCCACCTCCAAATATTATGGGCGTGAATTGGATAAAGCTGTCTTAAAAATGATGATTGATGATCTTGAGCCCTTTGAGTTTGAACAAGTGAAGAAAGCTTACGAAGATTATCGCAAAAACCCCAAAAACCGCCATGCACCTCTCCCTAGTGACATTATTGATTCTATCACCCCAGTTATAACCGAAGACGAGGAGGCTAGAGAGGTAGCAGCCCGCATTTTTGCAGCCGTTAGCCGGTATGGATGGAATAACTACAATGAGGCTCGGGCATTCATCGGAGAACTCGGCTGGGAAGTCGTAAAACTGCAAGGCGGGTGGGAAAACCTTTGTTATTCACTTCATACAGATCAAAAGCCTATTTTGCAGGCACAATTTCGTGATTTAGCAAAAACACTTATGAGAAAATCAAAATTCCGCAATGATTTCGCACTCGGATTGCCTGAGCCAAAAA
>JAIXYV010000067.1 GCA_027490055.1 Bacteroidota bacterium
ATGGACATCGGTTGCTACCGTGGTACCCGTCACCGTAAAGGTTTACCTTTAAGAGGTCAAAGCACTAAAAACAACGCACGTACCAGAAAAGGTAAGCGTAAGACAGTTGCCAACAAAAAGAAAGTCACTAAATAATAGATAAATGAGTACTGTAAAGAATAAAAAGAAGGTAAAGGTTGATCCTGTAGGTCAGGTACACATCAAGGCCTCTTTCAATAATATCATTGTATCCATTACCAATGCTAATGGAGACGTTATCTCTTGGTCATCAGCCGGTAAAATGGGTTTCAGAGGTTCTAAAAAGAATACCCCATACGCTGCGCAGTTAGCCAGTCAGGATTGCGGTAAAGTAGCCTATGATTTAGGATTAAGAAAAGTAGATGTTTTCGTAAAAGGTCCGGGTTCAGGAAGAGATTCTGCTATCAGAAATCTAGCTGCAGTTGGTATCGAAGTAATGTCTATCAACGATACTACTCCGCTTCCACACAACGGTTGCCGTCCTCCAAAACGCAGACGTATCTAATAATCATTTATTAATTAAGAAAAGAAACAATGGCAAGATATACAGGTCCAAAAACAAAAATAGCTCGTAGATTCAAAGAGGCCATCTTTGGTCCGGATAAAACTCTTGAGAAAAAGAACTACCCTCCAGGGATGCACGGTAACTCAAGAAGAAGAGGTAAACAATCTGAATACGCTATTCAGTTAATTGAAAAGCAAAAAGCAAAATACACTTACGGTGTATTAGAGCGTCAGTTCGCTAAAACATTCGGTATCGCTGTTAAAAAACGTGGTATCACTGGCGAAAACTTGTTGAAATTACTAGAATCTAGACTGGATAACACCGTGTACAGATTAGGTATCGCTCCAACAAGAAGCGCTGCAAGACAATTAGTGTCTCACAACCATATTTTAGTAAACGGCGAAATCGTAAATATTGCGTCTTTATTACTGAAAGCTGGTGACACAGTTGCAGTTCGTGAGAAATCTAAATCTTTAGAAGCTATCACAACTTCTTTAAGCACAGGTAAAAAACGTTTCAGCTGGTTAGACTGGAATGATAAAGATATGTCAGGTACGTTTGTAAACTACCCTGAAAGATCTGAAATTCCTGAGAACATCAAAGAACAGTTAATCGTAGAGTTGTACTCTAAATAAACCATAATTTAAATAAAAAAAAGATGCCAATATTAGCATTCCAAAAGCCCGAAAGAGTAATCATGCATAAGGACACAGACTTCTTTGGTCTGTTCGAGTTCAGTCCGCTTGAGAAAGGTTATGGCGTTACAATTGGAAACTCACTGCGCAGAATATTGCTTTCTTCATTAGAAGGTCATGCTATCACTACTATCCGTATCCAGGGTGTAGAGCATGAGTTCACTACCATCAAAGGTGTATCTGAAGATATCACTGAGATCGTTCTGAACTTAAAGCAAGTGCGTTTCAAAAAGATTAGCAATTCTGATGACCACGAAAAAGTATTCATCAGCATCAAAGGAAAAGAACAATTTACCGCAGGTGATATCGCAAGATATACCAATACTTTCGAAGTATTAAATCCTGACCTGGTAATCTGTAATATGGAGCCGTTCGTTAATTTAGAAATGGAAATCTCTATCGACAAAGGTCGTGGTTACGTTCCAGCTGAAGAAAACAAACCTAAAGATGCTCAAATCGGTTTAATTCCAATCGACGCTATCTTCACTCCAATCAAAAATGTAAAGTTCTCTGTTGAGGATTTCAGGGTTGAACAAAAAACTGACTACGAGAAGTTAATCATCGAATTAACCACCGACGGTTCTATTCACCCGGAAAGCGCCCTTAAAGAAGCTGCAAATATCCTGATCCAACACTTCATCCTGTTCAGCGACGAGAACATTCTCCTCGATTCTCAGGTGAAAAAACCAGCTCAGGAAGTAGACGAGAACTTCTTGCACATGCGCAAAATTCTTAAAACCAATCTGGCCGATCTGGATCTATCAGTTAGAGCATACAACTGCTTGAAAGCTGCTGAAATCCGCACACTTGGCGAATTGGTTAGCTATGACATCGACGACTTATTAAAGTTCAGAAACTTCGGTAAAAAGTCATTGTCAGAACTGGAAGAGTTCGTTAGAGAAAAAGGTCTTAACTTCGGTATGGACGTATCAAAATATAATTTAGGGGAAGATTAATCATAGCATATAATGAGACACGGAAATAAAGTAAATAAATTAGGAAGAACAGCCTCTCACAGAAGAGCGCTCATGGCCAACATGACCATCTCCCTTATCAAAAATAAAAGAATCACCACGACGCTCGCTAAAGCAAAAGCTCTAAGAGTATACGCTGAACCTATCATTACTAAATCTAAAAATGATACTACGCACTCTAGAAGAACTGTTTTCGCTTACCTGAGAGATAAAGAATCTGTTCAAGAACTATTTAGCACGATCGCTGAAAAAGTAGCTAGCAGACCAGGTGGTTATACCAGAATCCTGAAATTAGGTAACAGAATCGGTGATAACGCTGAAATGGCAATGATCGAATTAGTAGACTTTAACGAATACACCGATGGTATCGGCAAAAAAGAAAAATCTGCTAAACCTAAAACCAGAAGAGGAAAAGCTAAAACTGCTGCTCCTGCCGCTGAAGCTACTGAAACTAAAGTTGAAGAAGCTCCAGCTACCGAAACCCCAGAAGCTACTGAAGAATAATACTTCTTCGTACAAAATACTGAAAAGTCGCATCCCTGATGCGACTTTTTTTTGTTTTAGACCTTCCAGGTCCCCGACCTTCCAGGTCTCTAACCTTCCAGGTCTCTGACCCTGGAAGGTTGGTGATCCCGCAAGGCCTTTTTTAGCCCCGTTAACGACGTTTAAGTATTAATCTGTACAAGTTGCTTAAATGCATAAAAAAAAGCAGTCAGGGGGCCTGACTGCTTTTTTGTGATGGTGATATTATTTAGAAGTCGTAGCCGTAATCATAGCTTCCATAAGATGAATAGTTGTCGTAATACCCGCCATTGCGATTTCTGGTATACATCAACAAGTTCTCAAAGAAGTATTCTGAAATGGTTTTCTCTATCACTATGCCTTCTTCTAAATTGATAGACTGGCCCATTAATAAAGTCGACTTTTTAGGATCTGGTAACGAATTGGTGTCGCATGGTAATGCATCTGAGATGTATAAAGTCCATTCGTCTGACTCTTCTAACTGGTACTTGCACACATACACTACCCCAGAATCTTTGCCAAGAACTATCTTGCGGTTTTCAATGAATATGATGGTGTCTAACTTGTCTTCGTCATACAGATTCTTATTGATCTCTGCCTTTACCCAGTCGTTGTGGTTCATATAGGCTTTAGGGAACTTCGAAGTTTGTTTGGCCTCTGCCAGTATGGTGTAGAAACGCGAGCGGGTCTTTTCAGATTTAGCCAGAGTCTGATACACCGAATCTTCGTAATGGATATTGTATTTCAATAATACTGGTAACAAACTTAAACGCTTGTCGTTGTCTGTAATCTTTAAAATTTTAGTAACCAGCTCCTGCATCGATTTGTTCTTGCTTCTCAATGGCAATGATAAGTCGAGTATATCCCCCAATAACGAATACTCATTGTTGTAATAAGATCCTCTGCCATATCTGCGTCTGCCATAACTCTGAATAGATTCTGTTTCGATATCTCTGCCGAAATAGTTGTAGTTATAAGAGTTTTCTTTCTCGTCATTATTAATCGAAGCCATCATTCGTTTGTACTCGATTTTCGTTTCATTAACTAGTTTATTGTGAATACTGGCGTAATCGTTTTCGTTAATGATACTACTGTCTTTTAGTTTGCTGATCATGGCATATGCCGTATTTCTATACTCCTGAATAGAGGTTAACTCAATAAGTTCAGGTAAGATAGTTTTTGTCAGTTTTAAAGAATCGTAAAACGCATACAGCATTTCGGTCATTTCATATTCGTTATTTGAAATAGGAATATCATTGGCCAAAATCGGTTTCAGTGCTAAGAAGGCTTTGTCACTTCTCTGATGCGCCAGGGCTTTAACTATTTCAATCTGCATATAAGCAGTATCTGAGAAACGGTTGTACAATTTCTGCAGGTATGGCACGATGACATCCTGAGCACTGTCCATGTAACTCAGACTGCTGAGCATAGACAATCTTAACTCTGCAGCATCGGCTTTCATATTAATGGTGTCGATGGCATTGCATAAGTTTTTTACATCGTGTTTAGTAAAGGTAACCTGATTGAAATTTTTGATTGCTGCTTTTCTTGTTGCGCTGTCTTTGCTGGTGAAATCGGCAAAGAAACGATCGCCCTTAGATTTAAAGATATCATCATAGATTAAGGTGTCGCTGACATCAAAGGTGTTAAAGAAGGTGTTAACGAAATCACTTTTGCCAGAAACAGTATCAAGGTAAGCTTCTACATTGTATTTAATCTGACCATGCAACATGTGCATGACTTTGATTTGACGGGTGGTATTAGTATCGCTATAGGTGAAGATGGTATAATCGACGCCTTTTCTATTGCCTGTCTCTTTGCTTAGCAATTTCAAAGAGCCGGTTTTTTCCCAGTTCTTATAGTAGTCTTTTTTGTTGCGGTTCTGATTTTCGTAGTAGCCATATTTGTAATACGACACAGTAATAAACTCATTAGCATTAGGCGTTTTATAATACACCTCTTTGTAATTGCCTATGTATTTATTTTCTTTTTTATCGTCTTCTTCTTCATCATCGCCGCCGTAGTAATACGAATAACTAGGCGCTTTTTTAGTGAGGATAGGCATCACAGGTGTTTGTACTTTATAGAACAAACTGGTGTCTTTGTATTCGAAGAACTGGTGACTTGGTTTACCGTTGAATTTCACAGAGGTAAAGAAACGGTCATTGAAGTCGCCGCCCTCACCATTAGGCTTCATCAGGAACATGATATAACGGGTACCACAGATAACGAAGCGCGCCATTAGTTTGTCCGCATTTTTGTTTTCGAACTCAGCATCCATGGCATAATATCCTTGCCAGTTAAAATGTTTTTTAGAAAGGATTTTGAAATCATCTGTTTTAGCAAAACTCTCAGCCATCACAAGCAGTTCGAAAGTGTCTTCTTCGAGGTATGATTGGTTTAATAGATCTTCCTGTTTAACGAGGTAAGTATGACCAGAGTTTTTCTCGTAGACCAGATGTTCGAAAGATGGGTCGGCTTTGTAAGGAGCAGTTAGTTTTTCAGCTTTGTCGTTACTGGGAAGTTCGAGACTGAAAACGCTGTCAGGACTGTTGATTTTTCTCCATGTAGAAGCATTGCCTTCGCGGATCTGAATCGTTTTAAAGAAATTGTTGGCATCAGAGCTCAATGCAAAATCTTTTTTACCAGAGAGGCGAATGATATAGACATTGAAAGGGGAGGCTAGGATGTGGAAACGGTTCAGGTCGCCAGTTTTCAATTCTGTCACAACCTCCATACCTTCAAAACCATTGGAGAAGATCGGACGTTTAGAACGGATTTCACCAGGAATGTTTTCGAAGATCATGGTATCAATTACCAGAAGTATATCTTCAGGTGTTTTGCCGGAGAAGATAGTATTACAAGTAAGTTTCTCGATTTGGTAATAGTAGCCGTTGGCTAAATCCGGACTCAAATAAGACGAGTAGAAGCTGTTGTCGTTAACTTTTGTTAAACGGGTTGGCAGACTTGCTGAAATAAGACCATCCTCAGAGCTGTAAGTAGAGTAGGTGTGTTTCAGTTTCATGTCCTCGTACTTTTTAGCCATCTTACTTTTTTCGAGGGCGATACTTTGAACGGGACGAACTTTATAGCCCTTATCAATCAGCATTTGCAAAACACCTTTGGTGCCTGGCAGGTGCGAGCAACCAACGCCGGTGAACATGGTTTTGCCGAGACGCATAATTGAGTCCATGCGACGTACCATATTAGCATTGCGTTTATATAGCATATACTCCAGATAGTGCTCGCTTTCGGTCATACGGTCGATAGAGTCTATCATGTAGATATCACCTTTGCGGTATGATTCAGCGATTTGTTGACGGAGTTTGTAATTGTATTTTCTGGGTTTTTTCTTTTTGCTGTCTTTAGGCTCTTTTTGAGATTTCTTCACCAGGTCTCTGCTTTCTTCATAGCCTTCAACACCGGTAAAACCTTTACCTAGTTTTTTAGCAATTTGATAGATGTAAAGATCGAGCCAGGCATCTTCTTCAAAGTCGTCTTGCTCACCACGTTGAAGTAGGTAGTTCACTTCTCTTACTTCGGCGCTGAGTTTGCGTTCGATAAGTTCTTTGTTGTAGCTGCTGAGGGTAAAGTTATAGAGACTTAGGTATTGATAGTCGCTACGCGGATATACCTTTTCAGCATCTTCCGGATTGTCGAAATCCGATTCAGTGATCCAGCGGTGAATAACACTGTCGAGATCTTGCTCGAGCGCCACCACATCGCTTTTAGAGAGGGCCAGATAGAAAGAGTCGCCGAGGTGAAAGGCGATTTTCTGACTGACGTGCATAGTGCCGTACACATAGCTGGGTTTTTTCAGGCCATTGCCTGTTACTTGCCATAGCAAGCCTTTTTGTTTGTTGGTTTGCGCAGTAACGGCGAAGGCGCATAGAGTAAAAACAAAGGCTAATAGCGTTTTAATAGATTGTCTTGTCATTTATTGAGAAATAAAATACGAATATAAGGCTTGAACTTATACAATGAAAAAAGGGATGAATTTATTTCATCCCTTTTTAGAAAAAGTGGTTTTAGAAACTGATTATTCAGCTACAACTTCAATAGCGATTTCTTTAGAAACCTCTTTGTGAAGGTTGATAATTGCTGTATAGCTTCCCAGAACTTTAGGGTCTTCAGATAGAACGATTTTTCTTCTGTCTACTTCCATACCTTGTTCTTTAAGGATATTAGCTACTTGAAGCGCAGTAACAGCACCGAAGATTTTTCCGCTGGTACCAGTTTTTGCTTTAATGGTAACAGTAACACCTTCCAGTTTTACCGCCATTGCTTCAGCATCTTTCTTAATTTTATCTTGTTTGAAGGCTCTTTGTTTTACGTCTTCTGCTAACATTTTAAGCGCAGATTCAGTAGCCATTTTAGCCATACCTTGTGGGATAAGGTAGTTACGACCATAACCTGGGCGTACGCTCACCACATCATCTTTATGACCCAGACTTCTAACATCTTGGGTAAGAATTAATTTCATGTTTGACATTGTTATTCCTCCTTCTTTATTATTTTAAACCGTCAGCAACGTAAGGTAAAATAGCCATGAAACGCGCACGTTTAACTGCGGTAGCCACTTTACGTTGGTATTTGTCGGATGTGCCTGTGATTCTACCAGGAAGAATCTTTCCTTGTTCGTTCATAAACTTCAATAAGAAGTTTGCGTCTTTGTAATCAACATATTTAATATTGTGTTTTTTGAAACGGCAATATTTTTTCTTAATTACCTGGGCGTTAGCCTGGCTGTTGAAGTTGAAGTTGTCTTGTGCTGGTTTGCTCATACTTTTGCGTCCTCCCTTACGATTTTAGCTGCTGGTGCGATTTCGCCTTTCTTCTTTCTTTCGTTGAAGATGACAGCGTGCTTGTCTAATTTGGTGTTTAAGAATCTTAAAATGCGCTCATCCCTGCGGTAAAGCGTTTCAAGTTGTGCAATGAACTCAGGTTTTGCCTGAAACTCAAAGAAGTGATAGAAGCCTGTGGATTTTTTCTTGATCGGATACGCTAGTTTGGTGAGACCCCAGTTGTTCTCAGCCACCATAACGCCTCCGTGTTCTGCAACCAACTGTCTGTAGGTTTTTACGGCTTCTTGCATTTGAGCCTCAGACAGTACGGGTGTTAGTATGATTGCAGATTCATAATTGACTAAACTCATACGTTTTTTATTAAAAATTTATTTTTAAGGGCTGCAAAGATAAGTATTTATAGGCTAAGTAAAAAGGAAAAACGAAAAAATAAGCCCTTTTAGGAGCGTTTTTTCCTTTGTGGTCACGACTTTTAAAGGGGATATTTAGGTTTGATATTGATTTCCAGGACTTTGAAATCTGTAACCTTAGATAGTCTGGCCAATAAAAAAGACTGATAAATATTAGAATTATGAGACAACTTTTTGGAATTAAGTTTGTTCACTCTTTATTATGCAAACAATCCGAATTGGTGGCGTTCCCGAACATTTCAACCTGCCTTGGCAGCTTGCCCGCGAATTTGGCCTTTTTGAACGCAAAGGCATTCTCCTTGATTGGTCGTTCTACTCGGCAGGTACGGGTGCCATGGTGGCAGACCTGAAAGCGGGTAAACTGGATATGGCGGTACTCCTCACCGAAGGGGCCGTCTCTGCTATCATTAATGGTCTCGATGCCCGCATCGTCAAACAATATATTACATCACCCCTCATCTGGGGAATCCATACCGGCAACGATTCGCGTATTGATAACATCGGTCAGTGCGATGGTCGTAAATATGCCATCAGTCGCTTCGGCAGTGGCAGTCACCTTATGGCTCTCATAGATGCTGAAGTGCGCGGTAAAAAGATTGAACAATCTAATTTTATCCCTGTCGAAAATATGGATGGTGCCGTGCCTTCTCTTCAAGCTCAGCAAACCGATGTGTTCTTCTGGGAAAAATATACCACCAAACCTTTGGTCGATAAAAAAGCAATTCGCCGCATCGGTGAGTTCGTTACCCCTTGGTCGTGTTTTCAGGTGGTGGCCTCTAACCAATTACTCAGTGAACACAGTTCCAAAGTTGTTGATTTATTATCTGTGATCAATTTTGCGACCAAGCAGTTTATGAAAGCAGATAATAGCATCGATATGGTGCTTGAACATTTTGATATTCGCCCCGAAGATGCTCACGCCTGGTTCTACAGCACCGAGTGGAATACCGATTTTCAAATCAGCGAAAAAATGCTGGAAAATGTCATGTACTCTCTCAAAAAAATCGGCAGTATTCAGGATGAAGTGCCGCCTCAGCAACTGGTGTCGCAGTTTGTAGAACTGGTATAAAAAAATCCCGGCTTACGAATAAACCGGGATCTCTTAAAATGCTTTTATTACAATTAGCAAAACTGGTCGTATGCTTTTCTTAACTGATCAGCTACCTGCTCTGCTGTATGTCCTTCAATATTCATGCGCTCAACAAAGTGCACTAACTGACCGTCTTTAAACAAAGCAACAGATGGTGAAGATGGCGGATATGGCAACATAAATTCTCTTACTTTAGAAACCGCTTCAACATCCTGACCAGCAAATACCGTGTAAAGATTGTCTGGTGTTTTGTCGTTGGCTAAAGAACGGATAATACCCGGACGGGCAGCACCGGCCGCACAACCACATACTGAATTCACCACCACTAAACTGATTCCTTTGCTATTGGTCATCGTATTCTCAACTTCCTCTGAAGTTTTTAATTCTGTAAAACCGACGTTCGTTAATTCTGCACGCATCGGTGATACTAACATTTCTGGATATGGCATATTGTCAAATTATTTTTTGCAAAAATACGAAATTTTTAGGCATTTATTATTGAAATTACTTTGAGTCTAATAGCTAAAAACTATGCCATTGATAAATAATTACCTAAATATTTGTTGCAACGAATAAATAGTAGTAGTTTTGTAATAAATTGCATCAGAAAATGGATCGCAAACTATTTTTAAAGTATTTAGCCGCAACAACAGGAATGATTACAATAGGGTCTTTTAACCGCATAGGGGAGTCGCTCGAAGAGCAGGATATCACCATGCCGGTCTTATTCGTCGGTCACGGTTCGCCAATGAACGCCATAGAGGACAATCAGTTTAGCAGACGCTGGGCTGCGCTTGGAAAAGAGATTAGTACTCCGAAAGCGGTATTGTGTATCTCGGCGCACTGGTTAACCCGCGGTACCTTTGTAACGGCAATGGATAAACCTCAAACCATTCACGATTTTGGAGGCTTTCCGAAAGCGCTGTTTGATGTGCAATACCCAGCTCCGGGATCTCCTTTGTTTGCTGGCGAGACTGTTAAAATGGTAAAGTCAACGCAAGTGGGACTCAACCACGACTGGGGTCTGGATCACGGTACCTGGTCGGTCGTAAAAAACATGTATCCCGATGCTACTATTCCGGTGTTTCAGATGAGTATCGATTACGGACAGTCGATGCAATACCACTACAACCTGGCGAAAGAATTATCTGAGCTGCGCAAAAAAGGTGTGTTGATTATCGGCAGTGGCAACATGGTACACAATCTGGGCATGGTGGCCTGGGATAAAATGACAGCCGATAACTATGGGTACGACTGGGCCATAGAGATGAACGAAATCTTCAAGAAAAACATATTGTCTAAAAATGATGCTGCTTTAATCGATTACATCAAATTAGGTCCGGGCGCGATGTTATCTATTCCGACACCTGATCACTATATTCCATTACTATATACTTTAGGATTGCGCGACGACAAAGACCAGGCCTCTATCTTTAACGATAAAATGGTAGCAGGTTCGCTGAACATGACATCGGTGAGTTTCTCGCATCAGCTACTCAATGGCGATGTGCCTGTAATCAATGGTAGTGATTCAACACAGGTTGATTCCAGCAGCCTGAAACAATAAAGTTTAAAAAAGTCATTTACCTTTTTCCATTTGATGGTATTGAAGGGTAAATCATTTTTTTTATGAAACTTTATATTGCCATTCTAAGTCTAGCTTTTAGCACCTCTTTAGGTGCGCAAACCATTAAAACCATCAAACCAAAACCTGACAAGGCGATGGTGTATTTGTATGGTGCCGAATTGTCTTACAACGAGATACTCACACTTGCGCCCGGAGCCAACGAAATAGTTGTCGAAGGTGTTGCTGCCGATCTGGATGAGAATTCTATCTCCGCCTATTTCAAAGGGGCTATGGTGATCGATACACGTAAGTCGGTCAGATACCCTGAGTCGCCAAAAACAATAGATAACTATGTGCGTTACAAAGTCATCATCGAACGTATCAGCGATTCTCTGGATGATATCAGTTTTCTGATACGCGACTGCAATAACAAAAATGCAGCACTCGATAAGGAAAAGTATCTATTGTTTAATAACCGTTTAATGAGAGGCGAATTTGCTAAAGACTCTATAGCCTTATTGAAGTCATCACTCGATCTGCTGCGCGCCCGCCAGAATAATATTGATGAAGAAAAACTAGCTCTGGATAAAAAACTGTATCGCTACAACAAGATCCAGACTAAACTCAACGAACGTCTGGAACATTATCAATTAGTGGCTTCAAGTGCCGGTGATATTATCGATCCTTCTACCTACAAAGCCATCTATCAAATTATTGTTTCTGTTGAGGCAGAAGCGGCGGTGACTGGTAATTTGAATTTGAAGTACTATGTAGCATCAGCAGGTTGGTTGCCGCGCTATGATATTATGGCGACCTCTGGCAAAGAAAAAATTCAGTTGATTTATCGCGCTCAGGTTTACCAGAATACAGGCATCGATTGGAAGGATGTGAATCTGACACTCTCTACCAGCAATCCGAATCAGGGTAATACAAAACCAATTTTAAATACCTGGAATTTGTTTTATGGTTATCCTAATTCATACCTTCAGAACCAAAATGCCTATGGGGCCAAAGTGCCAATGAACCAGAACTACAATATGGCAAAGCCTGAAATGAAAACCAAGAAACTAAATATTCAGGATAATGCCCAAACAGAAGATATGGATGATGCTGGAGGAGCAATGGCTGAGCCTGTTTTTACTATCAATGATAATTTAATGCGCGCCGAGTATGTGATTAAAACTAAATATTCAATTGCTTCAGATAATAAGTCGCACAACGTGGTCATCAATAATGTTGAAGTGCCGGTAACACTTACCTATAGTGCAGTTCCAAAACTTGACAAAGACGCATTCCTGATGGGGAAGGTAGTGAACTGGGAAGATCTTAATCTTTTGCCAGCCAATGCTAAATTGTTCTTTGATGATTCGTATATTGGCTTAACAGCCATTGATCCGAACACGGTGAAAGATACCTTGTATATGGATTTGGGTCGCGACCGCTCTATCATTGTTAAGCGTCAGAACTTAAAAGACAAGTGTAAAGATCAGGTAATAGGGGATGATCATATCGTTACAAAAACTGTAGAGATTACAGTGCGCAATACAAAAGCCATTGCTCTTGATTTTGAAGTAGAAGATCAGATACCGGTAGCAAGTGATAATACCATCAAAGTGAATTTACTTAGTAAAGACGGTGCAATTTACAACGAACTGACAGGTAAACTAACCTGGAAGATCAATGTAAAATCTAAAGACAGCAAGAAGTTAGTATTCTCTTACGAGGTGCGATATCCTAAAGGGAAATATATTGGAACGCTTCAGTAATCAGGCAAGGGTCTGAAGTTTGTTCACCGATCTTGCGTGAATGGTCAATACCGGAATCGGAGAAGAACTGACAAGTTGCTGGGCGTAAGTGCCCATAAAGAAACTGTTGGTATTCTCCGTTTCGGTCATGATCGTGATAAGATCACATTCATGCATCTGAGCAAACTTAATACAGTCTTCGGCGATATTGTTGCCGTAGCTCTCGTCGAAGCTGGTTTTAATGCCATCTTTGTGCAGCAAAGCTTCAACCTGCTGAGCGTATTGAGCAAGTTTTTTACGGGTATCTTCGCCTCTGACTTTAGTGGTGTTAAAAATTAAAACCTCGGCATCAAAACCTTTGGCCATTTTAGCTACCCAGTTAACTTTCTGACGCGTTTCTTCGCTGTCGTCAAGTGGTAGCATGATTTTATTAAAGCCTTTCAGTTCTCCCACATCATTTTGAAGCGTAAGAACAGGGCAATGAGAGGTACTGATAACTTTGAAAGCGTTGCTGCCAACCCACAGCTGTTGCCAGCCTGTTTTGCCATAAGCACCCATGACGATTAAATCAATGCCAATCTCGCGTTCGGCTTTAATGATTTCTTTCTGGATGTTGCCGCTTCGCTCGATAAAGGTAAAGACAGCGTTTTCTTTGGTGCAAACATCCTTGATACGGTCGAGGACACTTTCGTTGGATTTGTCTGTGAGCACATGGATCACATGAAGCTTTGCATTGTGGATTTTTGACAGCGTGATAGCTGTCTTTAAGGCGCCAATCGCAGATGGTGAATCCACGAACGGAACTAATATGTTGTCTAGTATAATCATAAGTTTGTTGGAATTTCCCTCTAACAAATTAAAACAAAAGTTTCTGAAAATCAAAAACAATTTTTCTTTTTGTTGAAGTTTTGGCCCAAAATTAAAATGGGTTTATCCCGAAAAATACTGCTATTTTGCAGTGTTATTATTGATTGATTATCACTTGTCCGGACTATATTTTCACATACCATTCTGCAAGCAGTCGTGCATCTACTGCAACTTCTATTTTAAGAACGGGCGGAAGTATGCGCCTGAATTCATAGAAGCTCTGTTAAGAGAAATCGATTTAAAGTTAAACGGAAATACAAGTCAATTTACCACGCTCTACTTTGGTGGAGGTACGCCATCTTTTCTGGAACATCAGCATCTGAAAGCTATTTTTGACAAGCTATCAGAGTATGTCGACATTCGTCAATTGACAGAAATTACTTTCGAAGCCAATCCTGATGATATGACGCCTTCTAATTTACAGCTGTGGCAATCGGTAGGGATTAATCGCCTAAGTGTCGGTATTCAGAGTTTTTACGACGAGCACCTGCAGTGGATGAATCGCGCCCACAGTGGCGAAGAAGCAGATAAGGCTCTGCGCTTAGCGGGTGAAATGGGTTTTGATTTAAGTATCGATTTAATTTTCGGTATTCCGGGTTGTAGCAACGAGCAATGGCAATCTAATCTCGAGAAGGCGCTTTCGTTTAATATTCAGCATATCTCTTGTTATGGCTTGACTTTAGAAGACAAGACGCCGTGGAAGAAACTGATTCAAACTAAGTCGTACGCCTTGCCAGATGAAACTCAGGGTTCTGAACAGTTTATGATGGCGATGGATTATCTGAATCAAAAAGGCTGGGTGCAATACGAAATAAGCAATTACAGTTTGCCTGGCAAAGAAGCGGTTCATAACACGGCCTACTGGCGCAATGTGCCGTACATTGGTTTCGGTCCCTCAGCACACTCGTACAACGGACAATCTCGATCTTGGAATGTGGCAGATCTTCGCGAATATTCAGAGGTGTTGTTGCAAGGCAATCTGGCAGAGAGCAGCGAAGAACTCAGCAATACCGACCGCTACAACGAGTATGTGATGACTGGTTTGCGCACCATCTGGGGCATCAGCTATACCAAGCTCTTGCAAATGTGCAATGGCGACTTAGAGGTACAGCAACATTTACAAAAACACCTACACAATGGCGATATTCTAATGCAGGATGATACGCTGACTTTGTCACAGGAAGGCAAGTTGTATGCGGATGCTATTGCGGCAGATCTTTTTATGTGATTGAGTGATTACTTCGCCTGCGGCGGGCCCGAACATTAATTCATGCAGTTATTTAGGAATATACTACAAGCAATAAAGTAGGAATAAATAAAAATGGATACAGTTTTGACACATAGCCCAAAATGGTTAGTAGACATAGAACACATTAAGATCTTACCACTATCATGTTGTCGTTAGCCTCGCGCTGCGAGTTGTTTGAGTTATTGAGGAAGATCTGTTTTTTAACATATAGAATTTCGTTTAAACCATAAACATCCCGCATCAGCGATGCTGCAGAAACTTTCATTAAAGAAGGATAAACTTTCCAGATTCCCGTATTAGAGCTCCTGCGTCGCACAATACGGGACAGGCTGGCCCTCAGCGGTGCCGGTGATTAAGCAAGCATGCATCGACGCAAGAACATCGACGCAAAAAAACATCATTCTATAAAACGGCCCTTCGATGCAGCATTCGACGTCGTTTCGCCATATGCTTTCGCTTCGCTACATCATATCTTGCTTCACTTTGCTCATGCTTTACTCAGGGACCCCTAATTTGGTTTTGAATGGGGAGAGAATAAAAAGGTTTTTGTGCCTTTAATTTAAAATCATTTGAACAAAAACCTTTTTATCTCTCCCTCTTTTATTCGCAAATCCGGGTCCCTGAGTAAGAATTGAGTAAGCAGGTAGCGTTAGCGGACTGCGCATCGCAATTCGCATCGAAGGGCTGATTCCTATTTGATGGTTTACCCACGACGATATCCCAGCCCTACTGAAGTTGTTGTGGCGGACTCGCCTGCCAAGGTCATTCAGGCAGTCCCGTTAGACTGCAAAGGGAAAAAAATGTAAGTATGAAGATTTAAGCAACAACCCCAGCGGCAGACATAATGCTTTCGAAGATGCCACGACCATCGCCGTTGTGCAAGTGCTCTGCGAAACATCTCTCTGGATGCGGCATCATGCCAAATACGTTTTTGCCTGCATTACAAATGCCTGCAATATTGTTTAATGAACCGTTAGGATTGCCAGCTTCGTTTACTTCGCCATGCTCGTCGCAGTAACGGAATAAAACCTGTCCGTTGTCTTCGATCTGCTGTAGCGTTGCAGCATCAGCGTAATAGCGACCTTCACCGTGTGCAATTGGAATTTTATAAGATTTATCTCTGCTTAATAAATTCGTGATTTTTAAATTGGTATTGGAAGGTTTTAAATAGACGTTTTTACAAATGAACTGCTGATTGGTGTTTCTCAACAAAGCGCCCGGTAATAAGCCACTTTCGCACAGAATCTGAAAACCGTTGCAAATGCCCATCACATAACCACCCTTAGCGGCATGCTCCTGTACACTCTGCATGATCGGACTCAGTTTGGCAATTGCACCACTGCGCAGATAGTCGCCATAGCTAAAACCTCCAGGCAAGAACACAAAGTCGACCCCCTTAAGGTCGGTGTCCTTATGCCAAAGCTCTTCAACAGGCGAACCTGAAATAGCACTTAAAGTTTCTATCAAATCTCTGTCGCAATTTGATCCTGGAAATATTACTACACCGAATTTCATTTGCCTGCAAAATTACGAATTAAGTCAATCTATTCATAGTAGAATATGCACAATTTATCTCCGTCTATTCAATGTGTATGGATTTACAAGTCATTTTCTATACATTCGCAATGAATTATGAGACATATTTTTCTGCTCATCCTCCTGCTGACAAATTCTTTGCTGCATGCTCAGAAATACGGCCTCAGTCTCGAAGCCGGGCAGTCTTTCGGTATCCTCTCTAAAGATCTGACGGATGCAGCTTTTCCGTCTCAAACCTCCTACACACTCGGTAGCGGTCAGTCGCAAGCGCTCTCATTTTATATTTTTCCGGATAGCTCAAACTGGTATTTCAGCAGCGGACTGGAATGGTATCGCGGTGCGCAAACGATTGCCGCATACAAACAAGGCAATGATTCTCTCTCGTATTCTTCAAACGCCCGTACTCTGAGTTCTCTCAGATTACAAGCGCAACTGGCCTATCGTTTCGACCTCAAATATCTGAAACTGGATATTCGCGCTGGCGTGGTCCTGCCCCTTATATCCAATAATTCCGAAGAACAATACGTAAGAGATAGCAATGCTTTTGCGTCTACAACCGTAGATCTGAAAAATTATACCTCTGTTGGGTTTAAAGGTGGACTGACCATCAGCAAACAACTCGTAAAAGGCATAGAGTTTTTTGTGAACTCTGATATCGTTTTGCTGAACACTCAGGTTAAATCATCCAAGGTGAAAAGCTATTACGATTCAGATAATCGCACACTTGAAACCGAATACCCTGATGTGGCGTATCGCGAAATTCAATACCGCAAAGATCCAACTCTGGTCCGCAACAACGAAAGTGTATTGCCAGCCTTGTTCAAGAAAAATCAGGCGACTGATAAACTAACCTACACACAGTCTGTTTGTAGCATCAATCTAAAACTCGGATTTTTATTTTTATTTTAAGCTGAAGTGAGCACCAAAAAACTACTTAGTTATGTGGTGCCGCTGGTACTGGAAGAAGGTAAGACTCAAATCGGGCAGAGCTATGAAGTGAATTTTGAAAACGGGGTTAAAGTTTTGAACTCTGCCAATACCAATTATAGCTTTGGTTCCTTGCATCAGATTATGCTGAAAGGGATTGAAGAGGTCTTACGAAAACAGCAACCTAAAAAGGTGCTCATGCTCGGACTGGGAGCAGGTTCTGCATTGTCGGTCCTAAGCAAGAAATGCCAATGGCCATACACCGTTACAGCAGTTGAGCTGGATGCTGATTTGATACGAATAGCTAAAGCGCATTTCGAGTTAAGCACCTATGACAATTTAACCCTAATCAATGGGGATGCTGCTGTACAGGTTACTCAACTACCTGTAGCGAGTTTTGATTTTATCATCGATGATGTCTTTATGGATGATAGTGTGCCCGAATTTTGTCGGAGTATTTCGTATATCAATTCCTGCCGACAATTGTTAGAGCCGGGAGGTGTTTACATGCGCAATGTGATGGCCAATGGTTTTGACAATATGAAACAATACGAACAGGATCTGAAAGAACATTTTAAAGACGTCTATTCACTTAAACATAAAACCTATGGCAACAGAATTTTTTTCTGTAAAGCCTGAATTATATCATGGAGATAACAAAGAATAACAAGAAAATTACCAATGCATGGTGTTTGTACGACTGGGCAAACAGTGTGTATCCATTAACGATAACCTCGGCATTGTTTCCGATATACTGGAACGCACAAACTAAAAGTGGTATTGATATTTTTGGCATGCATCTGACAGATTCTATTCTGTTTAGCTATTGTCTGTCTTTTGCCTTTATTGTAATAGCGCTTATCAATCCGGTACTCGGTGGTGTGGCCGATAGTGCAGGTAATAAAAAGTCCTTTATGAAAGGCTTTGTTTTACTCGGTGTGCTAAGTTGTTTCGGAATGTACTTCTTTGATAGCAGTCATATCGAAATTGGTATTATTACGTTCATTTTAGGAACCATTGGCTATGCGGGAAGTATTGTGTTTTATAATGCCTATTTGCCGGAAATCGCTACCGAAGACCAGTACGACCGTTTGTCGGCGAGGGGGTTTGCCATGGGCTATATCGGTGGGGTATTGTTGCTGGTGATTAATCTATTGATCGTTCTCAATCCGGAATGGTTATTTGATATGAATGCCAGAACGCTGGATATTTTGGATAAGAACGAATACATGGATCCAATAGATGCGCATAATCTGGCTGTTTCTCAGGCCAAAGGCGCCGCATCGAGAATCGCTTTTGTACTGGTAGGTATCTGGTGGCTGGTGTTCTCGCTGATCTCTTTCTCTGTGTTGCCTTCAACTAAAAAAATAAGTTCGAAAATTTCATTTACTAAAGGCTATAAAGAGCTACAGAAAGTATACGCTCAAATCAAACAATCTGGTTTGATTAAAAAGTTCCTGGGTGCATTTTTCTTCTACAGCATGGGTGTGCAAACTGTGATGTATGTCGCTGCTTCTTTTGCGGATAAAGAACTTAAAATGCCTGCCGATAAATTGATCACTACTATATTGCTCATTCAGTTGATTGCCATCGTTGGAGCATATGTGTTTTCTCATATCTCTAAACGCATTGGCAACTTTAATAGCTTGCTCATTTTAACGGCGATATGGATTGGTATTTGTGTAACGGCTTATTTCATTTATAGTGTCAATGCCTTCTATGTGCTGGCCGCTATCGTAGGGTCTGTAATGGGCGGTATTCAAAGCTTGTCGCGCAGTACCTTTGCTAAACTGATTCCTGAGGATTCAGAAGACAACGCTTCTTACTTCAGTTTTTACGAGTTTTCCGAGAAAGTTGCTATTGCTATCGGGACTTTCTTCTTTGGCTTTATCGAGCATGTCACCAATGGGGTAAGCATGCGCTACTCGGTGCTGTCTTTGGTGGTGTTCTTTTTAATAGGATTCCTATTGTTATTCAAAATCAGAAATGTAAAAATTGAAGACTAATTGTGAAGTCGCTGATCATACTTCGCGGACTCCCTGGCAGTGGTAAAACCGCATTGGCAAAGCTGCTTTCGGAAGCAGGAAAGTATCCAGTTTTTGCTATCGACGATTATTTTACGGACGCATCGGGCAATTATACTTTCAGGTTTGAAGACAATTTTAAAGCCTATGAATTTTGTCGTTCGCGCACAGAAGAGGCGATGAAAGCAGGTGATGAAAAGATCTTTTTAGACAATGTTTTTAGTCTGGAATGGGAGATGGAGCCATACTTCAAACTTGCCTTAGAATATGCCTATCAGGTACATGTCGTTACAGTTGAAAATCGCCATCATTCTGAGAATTGCCATGGCGTAAGTACTGAACAAATACAGCGCATGGCAGAGAAGTATCAGGTAGTTTTATTTTAGTCCGTATTTCTTGCTGAAATAGTCGTACACCATTTTGTTGAGTTGCGCAATAATCGCTTCTGTTTTGTCGGGACCTTCTTTTGAGTTGTTAACGAACACAGCAATGTAATACGGCTTGTTTTTGAGTTCAACTATACCAACATCATTGATGGCATCGATAAAAGTATCGTTGTCGAAATAAGTGCCAGTTTTATGCGCAATGCTTACTCCAGGCAACAGGCCTTTTAAACGCTTTGGTCCTGTTTCGGTTCGACGCATGATGTCGAGTAAAAATTGTTGTTGCTCTTTGCCGCAAAGTTTACCATTGTAAAAGTCTTTGAGCAGTAATGCCATGTCGCGCGGACTGCTGTTGTTGGCAATCAGGCTATCGGTGTTCATGTTTTTGTAAGTGCTGCCGATATGGATATTTTTGTAATTCTGACTGTGTAAGAATTGGTTAAGATCAGGAATAGAAAAGAAATCGTACAAGCGGTCGCAAACAATATTGTCGCTTTTAGACACTGAATACTTAAAGCAATTAGCTATAGTCATCGACGCGTCGCCGTATGGGTGTTCATCGCGAAAGGGACTCCAGGTGTCTTGCTTCAAAGAAAGGCTATCAAAAACTACCATGGTGTCTAAATTGAGTAAATGCTGAGTGGCCTGGTGCATGATGCCCACTGCCTGCGGAAATTTTACCACACTCATCATAATAAACGAGCGATCGGCATTATAGAAAAATGTATCACCCGCTTCTGGTCCGTACACTGCCAAACCGACCTCGGCTTTATGTGCTTTAATAAAACTGTCAATCTGAGATTGTAGTTGTACCTGATGATTTGTGTTGGGTGCTTTACATGCCACAGCCAGCAATAGGCAGCAAAAGAGTTTAAAAGTTGTTTTCACGATAGGGAGGGTGTTTGTGCAAATATCTAATAAAGGCAGCAAATACAGACGATCAATTATAAAAATTGTTTAGGGGTTTTGCCTGTTACCTGTTTAAACACTCTAAAGAAACTGGAGCGCGAACTGAAGCCCGCGTTCTGACCGATGGCTTCTAAGGTTTGATGTTCGCGTTCTCCCTTGTCAAAAGCCTGTAAGACATGTCTTACGCGCAACACATTCCTGAATTCGGCAAAGCTATACTGATTGTAGTACCTGAATAAATATTCGAGGTGGTAATAAGGGATATTGAGTGAACTGCTGATGGTTTTTAAGTCGAAGTCAGGGTCGGTATAAGGATCGCTTTTTAAGTAGTGGTTAATTTGATCTATGTAGGAATTGATTTTGTCTGGCTCTATGTTGAGCGATTTTTCTTCCTCGTTTTCCAGTTGCTGTATCCAGCCATTGCTATCGATGAAGAGTTCCTTGTTTTCCTCTGATTTCGATGTAGATTCTTCAGGTTCGGTGTTGCTGTGGTGGACAAGGCTGGGCTGAGGATCTCTGAAATTATAAGAGAGTGACTCGGCACTTTCGATATCCGGAAGAGTCGTTTTAAGAGACGGAATTCCAAGAAGTAAATCGCGCTTAATGATCACACGGGTAAACAAAACAATCAACAATAAGCTTCTGATGATATTGAGTTTGCTGATATCGAGTTGAGGGATCTGGTAATTGAGTGTCCAGTTTAATATGGCCGAAAAAAACAGGATGATGCACAGACCTGTAAAGAACGATAGCAAGCCAAAGATCCAGTGCCGCATTTTGGTGCGTTGCGGGTGTTCGTCATCTGTTTTTTTAAGATATTTAACAGCCTGACGCCAGGCAAGAATGGTATACAGAACCGATATGAGAACAATGATTCTGGCATGCTGTCCCATTTGAATATATAAAGCAAAAGGGTAGGCGTCATTCAGTTTGCTGTGCTGAATAGGTAAACTAAGTTGACCATATTCTGAGTATCCTGCGATTATATAGTAGACTGGCAAAAGGATAGCGAGAAAAGGAATAGTGAAGTGTATGAGGTCCTTTCTTCTGAAACTATGGTCGTCGTGGATGATTTTGCTGATGTAAAGATAAAGGGTAGGCGGAATAAAATAGTACCAGCAAGACACATTGCCCATCAGGAAGGTGTTAGGGATCAGATTTTCCTGCATAGCAAAGATGCTCAGAGAGCGGAAGCCTAAAAAGAAAAAGCCTAAGCCTAAAAAGCGGTTGGGTAATTTGTTTTTAACTGAGCTAATCAGCAACACTACGGCAATTGAAACACCGAAGATAGCAGATACCAGATTTAAAAAACTATAATGGCCCATTCTTAAGTTAAAGTTTTAACTGCATGGATGGATATAAACCTGCAGTTCAGCGCCGCGAATTTAAATTATTTATTTTAAAATAATGACAATCAATAGACTGATTGTAATATTGAATAATTTGTTAAATTCATTCAAAAACTTAAGTCGCTTGCAGTTAAAACTTTAACTCAACAAGATTTATTTTTCCTTTTTGTATTCCAGAATATCTCCAGGCTGGCAATCCAGTGCTTCGCATAGGGCTTCGAGGGTCGAGAATCGAATGGCCTTGCCTTTGCCGGTCTTTAATACTGATAGGTTTGCCAGTGTTATACCAACCTTCGCCGATAAGTCGTTAAGACTGATCTTGCGTCTGGCCATCATGATGTCTAAATTTACTATTACTGCCATATTAAATAACTAAATCAATTTCGTTGTTAAGGTCGACGCCGCGTTTAAAGATCTGAGCAAACACATTCAGAAAATAGGCAATAAACAGGTACTCAAAATGGAATAAACGCATGGCCGATGCTTTGTTAAACAGGTCTTGTACATAATATAAGTGTATAGACGCAATGGCATCTACGACAAAGAACAGGATGCTCAACATGGCGACACTTAATAAATGTTGTTTAGAAGCAATGTTGTGAAATGGATTCTCTTTGTCAAGCGAGGCAAAGAACTTTGCAAGGCGTATCATTAAGTAGCCTGCAATCGCCAGTTTTATGATTTCATAAATAGAAATACAGGCAAAGCTTAAGGGCGACGACTGATACAAGGGCTGTATATTGGTGTCGGTGAACACCAGTTTGAAAAATTGAACCTGGTTGATATTAACCCACTTATAGATATAGGCGGGAATAAATAAAAAGGCGAACAAGCCAATGATGTAAGATAAGTTGCGCAGGGAGTCGATGCTGCGCGAATTGTTTAAATTAAATAAACGGGTCTGAGTCAGAAATTTTTCTACTGCAGATAGTTGGTTAGTAGATGAAGTGTTCATGGTGTTTTTAAATTATAATGCAAAAAACAGTAAAAATTTATTGATAAACAATAAAAAATAGATTCAAATCGATAAAATATTAAGTTTTGGGGTTGAATGATGAAGTCAGATACACCAGCTTTTAAAATCCTACTGAGTATTTTTCGCATCGCTTTCATTAGAAATCAAGCGCTTATAAATTTTTCGAACCTGAGTTCCCCGTCATTGCTGGATTTTCGAAAATTGGATAATTTGATTCAATATATGAATAATTTGTAATAGGTATTTTTACATTTTTCATCAGTTTGTGATGAAAAATGATGTTTTTGGGTGAAAAAGTGAGGTTTTGCACTAAGTAAAAATACTCATAAAACGCTGTAAATCAATGCCATAGGTGAAAAAATATTGAAATTTTTCTCCCTAAGGCTCAGATGATTATCTCTTATTTTTCGCGTATGTGTGCCCGAGAGTTCAAAAAATGGTTTTTCAATGGATTAGTGCTGTAATTTTGTGACCGTTAAGATTAAGTATTTATACCTATTACAAGTCACTGAGTATTTAGTCTGAACATTACACAAATAACCCAAAAAAATGAACTCAAAAAAATTAAACCCAATCAATTTCAGATCAGCGATCATCGCAATTATTGCTTTATTCTCTTTTAATCACGCTAATGCTCAGGCTCACACCACTGTTACTTCAAGCAATGGCTATTATGTTGACATTACTTTAGATGTTGTTAGAATCATTGCGCCTAATTCTTGCCAGTGGGGTTACAATTTCAATACCCGTATCAGTTACAACATCACTTTCGGTGGTAGCAATATCCCAAGAGAACTATACACACTGCAAACTACTTTGGCTTGTGGTACTTATAACAACTTTATGTCTTTGCCAGTTAGAGGTGGCAATGGTGAAAAGAATACGCATTCTAATCCTTGGAATCCTAACGGTGATTGCGCTACAGCAACTCCAAGTTCTTTGAACTGTAACACATTTTCTTTGGTGATTGAAGGTCCTGGTATTACCCGTCAGACCATTTCAATGAGCAGAACAACTATTTTGCCGGTTGACTTAATCGACTTCACAGCTAAAGCCGAAGCGTTAAACATCAATATCAACTGGAGCACTGCTTCTGAATTAAACAACTCGCATTTCGAACTTGAGCGTTCAACAGATGGCGTTAACTGGACTGCTATCTCTAAAGTAATGGCAAGCACCGAACAGTCTGCCGTGAACAACTACAGCGTTAACGATAAAACTGCTGCTGCTGGTGTTAACTTTTACAGATTGAAACAAGTTGACCTCGACGGAACAACGACTATCTACAACTCAATTGTTGCTGTTAAAAATGAATCTGCTATACAGATGTCAGTATATCCTAATCCAGCTACTACACAGTTTACTTTAAGTGGCGAGAATATTGAAGTCGTTACCATTCAAATCATCGACGCTATGGGAAAAACAGCCGATATTCAA
>JAIXYV010000029.1 GCA_027490055.1 Bacteroidota bacterium
CACTTTGATAATTTATTGGAAAGATGACTGTAATTTTGAACCCGTGTAACAATTTGTAAAAAATTGCGTTGTTACTTTAAATCATCTATGTATCGTTTCTGTATTTTGTGGTGTGCACTGATTGTATCAGCTCAGTTAAGCATGGCTCAGACGAAAGCTCTGCCTGGCAATCTGCATAAATTCTCTGCCCCTAAACTTTCCGTTAACACTTCTGACCCCAATCTGGTTATACTCGAAACCGGTTTCAATGGCGCTATTCCAAAATCTAAACTTGAGAAAATTCCTGTCGACCAGATTGAGTCTATCACCCTGGCCTACTCAAAATACAAACTCAGTGAGACCTTCGATCAGACGGCGCTGAATCAGCAAAGGATGGATCAATTGTATGCGCAGTTACCCGGACTGAAAAAAGACCGCGATATCAACTGGTTTTGGGTAGAGCAAACAGGCTGTAAAGATGCCGGAGCCTGTAAAGACTATTTCCATGGCTTTATCATCACCTTAAAATCTGAAGAAAGCAAATTCTTTAAAGAAACAGAACTGGCATTGCTGGATTATTACAGCAGTGTTTATGAAGGCATGAGTGATCCACGCAAAATGGATTCCTTGATCGCTACCGGGAAACTACCTTTCGTGAAAAAATGTGATACCATGACCCTAAGAACCCTCATCAAAGGCAACAAACTGCCTAAAGTGAGAGGCTGGGAACGCGAGAACAACGAAGTGCTGGCAAAACTCCTTAAAACAGAAATGGCAACAGAAGACACCATACGACTTAGTGTTTTAATGGATGAAAAAGGCGACTTCGTTTCGCTGGAATCTGCAGAGCAATTTTTGAAAGCTAAAAAGATCATTCGCCTGTTTAAAAACGACCTTAAAGTAGCGCCTGGCAAACTCGATAAAAAGAAAATTCCTTCAAGAGTCTATTTAGAACTCTACAAAAGTAAAAGCACTTTTAAACTTGGATTCAAAGCCTACCCTATCGAAGATCTTGACAATCCGGAAGATGCTAATCTCGACGAGTTTTTATATATCACCAAAGTGGAAAGCATTTGCGATTACCTGGATACCAGTATGGTAAAAGTAAGCAAAGGCCTTTTAAGTTCAACGCCTGATGTAGTCATTAAAGCTTTCGACCGCAACAAAGACTGGAAGAATTGTTTAGTGGTAACCGATGTAACAGGCAGCATGTACCCTTACTTAGCACAGTTTCAGATGTGGCATAAGTTGCACCTCGACCAGAACACAGGCAATCACGACTTCATGTTCTTTAATGATGGCGACAACAAGCCCGATCTGATTAAAGTCAGTGGCAACGTTGGCGGTTTGTACTACATCAACACATCGAACTTCGAGCAGCTAAGTATTACCATGAAAAAAGCCATGCTTAAAGGCGGTGGCGGCGATTTGCCAGAGAACAATATAGAAGCGGTGATTGAAGGTTTAAAAAAGAATCCCAACCTTAAAGAGGTTATCATGATCGCCGATAATTTTGCAACACCACGAGATCTCGAATTATTAAAAATGGTAAAAGTACCGATTCATCTCATCTTATGTGGCGCGCATAAAAACACCATTAATCCGGCTTATCTAAATATGCTGCGACAAAACAAAGGCAGCTTGCATACCATGGATCAGGACTTAAATGACTTTTCGAAACTCAACGAAGGTCAGTCCATCAAAATAGGCGATCAGACCTACCGTATTTCAGGCGGTCACTTTGTTAAATCTTAATTACTTTTTCGCCTTAAAATTGCGAATACTATAGGTGAAAGTCAGCATATAAAAACGCGTTAAAATCTGCGTTGTTTTATCTTCAATATAACTTTCTGTGACAGTTCTGTTGATGCTGTTGTTGCGTTTTAAAGCATCAAAAACAGACATCTTTAATTCACCTCTGTTGTCTTTTAAGAATTTATAACCCACACCACCGTTGACCAGCCAGATACTCTGATTAAAGCTTGCTCCTAAACCAGAATACGAACTATTGGTAATATCGGTATTGAAAACGATTTTACTGCTAGGCATGTAATTAAGTTTGGCATTAAAATTCGCAATCAGGAATTTAGAATTAGAGGTCGTTTGCAACGAATTCTCGACAATATTATAATTAGCACTATAGCTCAATGTAAAATCTAAACGCTCGCTGATATTACTTGCAACTACTAAACTTGCATTAGTATTATAGGTATTGCTGTAGTTAATGGCATTGTTGATCAGAGCAGGCGATTTGGTGTACGACTGACCCAGGTTGAAATTCAACACCGACTTAATCTTTTTAAACGGCATGGCATACGTGGCATAGGTACGGATCATGCGATAGCCATTGATGTTTACTGGCAGATTCAACTGAGTTCCTTTTTTCATAGAGATGCTCTCGTTGTTGACCGTGATGCTGGTGTCAGACTGAGCCAGGATATTGTTATTGGCAATATAATTAGCCGTAGTTGCAAAATGTCCGAACAGGAAGAAAGAGCGACCCTTAGGCACATTGCTAACACTGTATCTCAGGAACGTACGATGGGTGAACTCCTGTTTAAGTTCGAGATTACCAGAAGACAGAATCAATGGATTAGAGTTATTAATCACATTTTGAAGCTGACTGATACTAGGAATATTAGCAGAACTGCGGTAGTAGATTCTTAAGTTTTTAGTTTTAGATGGCTGATAAGTAATCATAGCATTTGGCAATACATTATCAAATGGTCTGTTGATTAAAACCTGCTTAGGGAAAGACTGATCGCCCTCCAGCATTACACGCTGAACATTTGCGCCGATATTAAACGAGAACTTATCCGTTTTATAGCGATAGGTTAATCCACCTCTCTGAGTGGTGGTGGTATTATTAAACGTATTGCTTAACAAACTATCAATAATGGTATAAGCAGCAGTAGCGGTATCATAGCGCTGGGTGTATTTATAGGATTTGCTTTTAGCAAGGGCTGGATTATAGTTCACCTCGACAGTCGAGCGCTTTTTTATTGGATGGGTATACGACAGATTCGGCGAGAAGTCCCACGAGTTATTGGAATTATCCGTTTGCTGTTTGAAATTGTTGAAAGAATACAAAGGCTCGTAAAATGCATTTTCAGACTGAAGATCGGTATTGCCTTTAGACATGGCGATGGTATGCGACAGATTCAGGGAAATGGTTTGACCTGCCTTTTTAAATTTATGTCTCAGCAATACGTTATTGTTGATATTATAGCCATTGCTTTTAGAGTTTGAAGTACTTCCGGAACGGTTCAGAGTATCTAACTCCTGCGTCTTTGTGCGTGCTGCAAAAAAGGCATTGCTATTGCCATTCTGAAGACGGATGGCTGGCGTATAAATGATGGAGTTGTTCGAATCGATGGTGTATTCTAATCTAGCGTTAAGACGGTGCGAAGACGAATGTGATTCAGAAGTATCACTTTGCTGATAAATCTGATTACTAAGTGCAGAAAGGAAATAGGTTCTATTAAGGAAAGAAGCCGAATTATTGGTTCCGTTATTAAAGAAATAACTTCCCGTAATTTTCAGTTTCTTCATCCCGAACGACGTATAGTTTAATCCGATAGAATTAGTGGTATTGATACCACCTTGCTGATTCACCATGAAATTACTCATAGGATCTCCTCCTGGTCCGCCCATACCACCACGGTTAGGCATACCACCCGGACCACCTCTGCCCATACCCTGCATCATTCCGCCACCAGAGGCAGAAGACCCAAGTGCACCAAGGATATCAGAAGATGTAAAATTCTGTTGATTGATATTATTGCTCATTCCTATAAGAGACAAGCGATTTTTTCCTTTGAAGTAATTGATATTGGCACCAGCAGCCCATCGATCGTCGGTACCATAGCCACCATAGATTTTTCCGAACTGACCGTTATTCTTACCACTTTTGGTAACGATATTTAATGTTTTCTGAGCGTTACCATCGTCGATCCCAGAGAACTGCGACTGGTCGCTGGCGCGATCGAACACCTGAATTTTATCGACCACTTCAGCTGGCAGGTTTTTAAGTGCGGCGGCAGCATCCGATCCAAAGAACTCCTGACCGTCCACTGTCACTCTTTTAACCTCTTCACCTTGAGCTTTAATCGTTCCATTCTCGTTGGTAATACCAGGCATTTTAGTCACCAGATTTTCGGCACTTGCATCCTGGTTGACTTTGTAACTACCCGCACTGTATTCGAGGGTATCATTTTTCTGGGTCATAGGCCCTTTTTTAAAGGTAACGCCCCCACCCTTCATATCCAAAATTTCTTCTAAAAACTGAATTTCTCTTCTCAACATGGTTGTCGAGTCGGCCGAGAAAGCAAAGTACTGAGTAGCATATCTGAAGGCAGAAGCCTTTACAAAGAAATCGCCGCTGCCAAATTTAATAAATCGGAATCTCCCGGTGGAGTCGGTGTACATAGAACGCACCTTAGTCGAGTCAGGCAATTGGTAAAGTTCAACGGTAGCAAAAGATACCGGCTGTTTGGAAGGATTAAGCACACGCCCCATAAAGGCTTGGGCACTTAATTGATGAGAATAAAAAAACGTCGTTAACAACAGACAAGATAGAGCGGCAACAGATTTTATATTAGGCATTTTGTTTCTTGGACGCTGCAAAGATAAGAAAGTTTAAATCGAAGATTGACTGAATTAAAACTAAACCCTCCTTTCACTCTATTTAAATTACATTTGGAAATGCATAACTAAATTCAACAAACTGTAGCAAATTACATTCTCAGTTAAATGATTTTGCCCGGGGACCTTGTACAATAAAGCATTATCACTTTTTTGAAATAGGTTTATTCCAACCCTATTGTTTAGTTCTAACTTTAGTTTCTTTTTAAAAGCCGATAACAGAACAATATTAAACTCAGGCTCTACAATGAACTTACTCCCCTTATAAAAATTATAATAATATATTTCGTCAATATAATAACCTCGGTATTTTAATTTGATTTTATGCCTGTAGTTGACATAATTAAAATTGATTCCTATAGAATTTTGAATAGGGAATTTGACATAAGGGAATTTTAGTTCAAATTTTTTAAAAACACCAAGTCTGTAATGAAACCCATCAACTTTATTGAAATCGTTCTCATTCAAATGAGTGGGCACGTATAAACTTTGATTATAAGGCAATCTAAGATTAAGTTTATTATAACCAAACGAGAACTGCACAAAACTTTTTTCAAAATAACGTCTTATAACACCTTCAGAAGAAATATCACGCTTAAATGCACCAACAATAGGTTGAGACAAATTACAGCCCAGTGTGTATTTGGGAATAGAATCAAGGCATAGGGCTCTACTTATCGAACCATACATAAACACGAACAAAAAGACTACTATTCGCAATACAGCCATAACTCATTATTGATAAATTTAACACTATCAAAATTAACATTAGTGAATTTAAAATCACTAAATTTGATATATTGAAACTCAGAATACTTGTTTTCCACCCTTGTTCTAGAATATTTTATTGAAAAATAAAATTCTTTGCGATTAATTGTGTTTTCAAGGGTGTATTCTGCACTATCTGAAAAAGCTGAAAAAAAAGCCGGGAATTGATTCCTATTAGAATTATTATAAGTGGTCAAATTATAATATTGAGGAAAATTCATATACCCAGAATAGGTTTGATTTGTTCTGGATTTTACAATCAATAATAAATCTGGGGGATTCGAAAGAGTTGAGTCTTTCTTTGAACAAGATAGAAGAAGCAACAATGATATTACAAGAATAAATTTCCTCAATACAATATTTGATTTATTTTATACACTAAATTAATAGAACTATCCTGAAAACCTAAATAATCAAAGGATTTATACGAATAATTGATTGCAACAATACCTTTATCTTTAGCAAGTTTTATTTCTTGTTTATACGCTCTTTTTATTCCATTATTATATTTTTTATTGAACGAAATTGTTGAACTAACAACATCAAAATTACCGATTGCAGAGTTGTAATTTTTAAGAATTGGCGACTGGTAAGAGACCAAATAATCGTTGTTAAATGGTGTGCCATCGAACGAATATATGGAATCTAAATTGTCTTTAATTTTTTCAAGATTGAAAGCTTCATACGTAACGCCATTGATAAAATAATAAAGACTATTTGGTAAATATTTACCAATGATAAATTCCAAATCAAAAGGTTTCTTTTGAAAGTTAAAAACATTAAAATAGATGTAACCACTTTTTGCGATATTGGTATCTTTGGTATATTTCAGTGTATCTTGGAAAATATAACTAAGTTGTCCGGAGCTGTCGGTGTATACATCAAATACCCATTGGATATTTTGCCTAATCGGCCAATATTGATAGGCTCCAGAATAATCCCCGTACAAATTCTCTTTAAATTTGGGAGATTGAATTGGAGCAACTTCAATGTCAAGACAAGCAGAAAAGCCTAAAACACCTATTAATACAAGAATTGAAAATTTATTGATCATATTTCACTCTTAATTTAATACTTCTCGTATTAGTATTTGTTCCATTCGAACTTAAAACTGCATCTATAAAAATTTCATCACTTGGATTATTCCCTTTACCTGTCCAAGAATCGGGAGTTATCATTATAACATGCGATGCGGGTGTTGGATTCAATGAGCCTAACGGTGAAATTGAACCAAAAAAGAGTGTAGAGCTAAGCATCTTTTTATCTCCCCAAGGTCCTTCATTTGATCGTGAAAAAAATTGCATATCACAACTCAAGCCACGTCGATATTGAAATAGTTAAGTTTTTATTTTTCATAGTCTAATAATTTAAAACAAAAATACGAATGAAAACAATAAAACAAAAAAAATATTCTAATATTGTGGGACTAAAAACACTTTTAAAAATACAATTTCCCCCTTTTTTTTAATACACCATGAAACACAAAGTACTCATTATCGGGGCAGGTTTCGCAGGTATTCAGTTAGCAAAAAACCTCAATTCTGACGCATTCGACATTCTACTGATTGACAAAATCAACCACCACCAGTTTCAACCCCTATTCTATCAGGTGGCTACCTCACAGATAGAACCCTCGAGTATCTCCTTTCCTATCCGCAATATTTTTAAGCACCAGAAGAATATCCAAATTCGCTTAGCTGAAGTCCATAAAATTGATACTGCCAACAACTCTGTAACTACCTCTATTGGCAACTTTTATTACGATAGTCTTGTTATTGCCATCGGCTGTAAAACCAATTTTTTTGGCAATGCCGAAATTGAAGCCAATGCCCTTACTTTAAAATCGACAGCCGAAGCCATCAGCATCAGAAACCATGTTCTTAAAACATTCGAAGATATCATCTCCTCTGATGAAGTCCAAAAGGAAGCTTTGTACAATTTGGTAATTGTGGGGGCCGGACCGACAGGCGTTGAACTGGCCGGCGCATTTGCTGAAATCAAACAACATATTTTGCCAAAAGATTACCCTGGCATCAATTTCTCCAAATTTAATATCACATTAGTTGAAGGCAGTGGTAACACCCTCAACAACATGAGTGCAGCCTCTAAAAAAGATTCAGAACACTATCTGAAAGGTATGGGCATCAACCTAATCAGCTCCACTTTTGTTAAATCTTATGACGGAACAAAACTGAGCTTAAGCAACGGGCACGAAATACAAACAAAAACGGTTATCTGGGCAGCAGGTGTTACACCAAATACTATACAAGGTTTACCAGAGAGCTCTCAGCATCCAAGTAAGCGATTGATTGTCGACCGCTACAATAAAATCAGCGACTGTACGAATATTTACGCATTGGGTGACGTGGCCTATATGGAAACACCGCTCTATCCCAAAGGGCACCCACAAGTAGCTAACGTCGCTATCAATCAGGCCAAAAACCTTGCAAAGAATTTAAACAACAGCTTAAATAAAAAACCGCTCAAAGCATACGAATATAAAGATCTGGGATCGATGGCAACCATCGGTCGCAACAAAGCGGTAGTCGACATCGGCAAGTTCCACATCAAAGGCTATTTCGCGTGGTTGATATGGATGTTCCTACATTTGATGCTGATATTAAGCGTCAAGAATAAACTGATAATTTTTATTAACTGGGCCTGGGCTTATATCACCAAGGACAGTTCGCTGAGACTGATTTTAACGCCCAATAAAAGGCAAGACTAAACCGTTTGATCGACCAGCGATTTAACAAATGCAAGGAAGCGGATTAAATCGGCATTGTTAGTTGCCAGTCCTACCGAAACCCTCACAGAACCACGCTCGGCATGTAAACCTATGCCATTATTTTGGGCAACTAAGTTGACTTGTTCAGACAGCACATCTTTTTCAATGGCATGAATGGTTTCGTCGATACCAGGATTGCAGAAACAGCCTGCTCTGAGAGAGATGTTCTGCTGAGCTGCCAGTAATTCTATGGTTTGAAAAGGAATCAGTTTGGCTCCAGGATTATTGAACAACATTACAATAGAGCTACCGGAAGAATCGATGGTGTCAGGACCGAGAATTTGAATCATTTTAGTACCATCTGAATGTTTAAACTGATTGAGTTCTCGAACCAGCGCCTGGCGCATAGAGTAGACACGTTCGCTGATGCGTTTGATACCGATACCTCTAATGAAATCTAGTCCGAATTGAATCGCAGGAATATTCAGATAGTTAACGGTTCCGTCTTCGAAACGCTCGTAGTTATTATTCAGATTATGGTCGTTGGTTTTTACTGTAACCAGTTTAACGGTTCCACCGGCAAACCATTGTTTCTGTAGTTTTTCAAATTTTGAATTGTGAACCAGCAGGCAACCCAAACCGGTAGGATATCCAAAAATTTTATAGAAAGAGACACTTACAAAATCAGGCTTATATTTTTGCAAATCGAGAACAGAGGTAGGCACAAAAGCCGCTGCATCGAGGAGGACATCCCATCCATGATCGTGAGCTGTTTGAATCCAGTTGAGATTATGTTTTACCCCACTGACATTCGACTGGGCGGGATAAGCAAAAAGTTTATTTCCGGTAATTGATGTTGAAGACAAATCATTGAGCAAACGGTTGTGATCAATGCTAAGATCAACCTGATTCATTGGCACATAATCAAACTTACCACCCTTGCTGATGCAATACTCGCGGATACCATTGACAGAATTGTGATTATCGGCTGTCATCAGCAACTGCGAATTCTCTGAAAAGGGATAAGACTCCCCAACAATTTTGAGAGCACCAGAGGCGTTCTGAGTAAAGATGCAATGGTAATCGGTTGCATTAAAAAATTCGAGCACCGTTTGTCTGGTTGTTTCAATAAATTTACTTGAACGTTCTGAGGTCGGATTAATAGAATGCGGATTGCCGAAGGTATTTTTCTTCAGCCAGTCGTGGTGCGTATCAATCAAACTATCAGGATACAGGTTACCACCAGTATAATCGAGGTACACCTCTGAAGAGACATCCAGACGGCGGTATTCCGACTTACGCAACTTTTCAAAGTAATCGTTGTGTAACAGATTTAATGCATTTTTGGTGGCGCGACCGAGTAATTTTTCGAACATAAATTATGAAGGTGTAGTTCAGGACATACTGAGCTATCTTACAAAATTACGCGAAAAACAGGAAAATCAAACACCGCTGGTATTTCAGTCAATAAAAATGAAGTAAATACTAGACAGCCCTTATAGAAAAAACTGGCAGCACAAAGCTGTAAAGACGCAAAATGACAAACAATAAAGAGATATGGTTAAATTTGCTGAGCATGAACTTTTACATAGAAACACCACGATTGATATTAAGAGACTTTAAGGCGGAAGACACTAAGGGTTTATTCAGACTGGACAGCGACCCACTGGTGCACAAATTTTTGGGTAATCAGCCCATTGAGAAGATGGAAGAAGCAAAGCAAGTTGTTAATTTCGTTAGGGAACAATACGAGAGCAATGGTATAGGCAGATGGGCGACGATAGAAAAAGAGAGCGGCGCCTTTATTGGCTGGAGCGGATTAAAGTATATACGTGAAGAAGAAAACGGTCATCGTAATTTTTACGATGTTGGGTACCGTTTAATTCCAGAATTCTGGGGCAAGGGCTATGCGACAGAAGCTTGTAAAGCCTCTTTAGATTTTGGGTTTAACAATTTCGATATGGATAAAATAGTTGGCACAGCAAACGAATTAAACCTGGCTTCTATAAGGGTGTTGAGCAAATGTGGCTTAGTGTACAAGAATCAGTTTATGTGGAAGGACATCCTATGTAACTGGATGGAAGTTTCGAGAGAGGAACATACAAAACAGTCAACTTAATTAACTTTATGCATTAAAGCCATTTTTAAACCAGGTTTCGATACCGTATAGTTCAGCCATTAGTTTCAGTTCATTCAGTCGCTGCAGATTCAATTTCTCGAAGATGCGACTTTTGTAGGTAGAAATGGTGGTCGACTGCAGGCTCATGACATTAGCGATTTCATTTGTTTCCATGTCATTGATCAGGTAGAGCATAACACTAAACTCGCGTTCAGACAGTTTATCAAACGGATTGTTCAGGCCATTAATAGCATTAAACATATCGGTATAAGAACTTACAATTTCGTTTGAAAAGTAGCGTTCTTTATTGAGTGTTTTTCGGATGGCATCGAGAATAACCGGATCATCCGCTTTTTTATTAAGATACCCATCGGCACCTTCGCGGATAGCACGCACACCGAAGACCACATCTTTACCAAATCCCGCAATCAGCACAGACAGACCAGGGCAGATTTGTTTAAGGGTTTGGATATGGTGAAGTGTATTGGTATTTTCGATAAAGATATTCATGATGAGTAAAGTAACATCAGATTCATTTTTAAGCAAAGCATAGAGCTTTTCCATACTATGGCATGGCAGGGTAATGACAAGGGGATTGACTTGTTTACAGCATAGTTCAAAGCCTTTTCTGGAGATGATTTGGTCATCCGCGATAACAATTTTCTTCATTAATAAATTAGTTTTAAATTTAGTTTTGGTAAATTTAGTTTTACAGACAGACGGGCAAAGATTGTTTTAATTTCTATTGCACTTTTTCTGAAAGTTTCTGCTAAATAATGAAATTTCATTAATAAAAATTGTAGAATTAGATTACAGTTTGCAGGCGTGCAAGGAGAATCATAAATTTCATTTATTAATTCTATTAATTGTTTTTATAATTTAGAAAAACAGAACTTTAAAATGCTACAAACTACATTTTTTACTGCTCTGACATTCAATTAATATAGAGTTAAATACTAGCAATTTATTCATACGAAAGAAAATTCTACTTTGAAAACAGGTATAGATTGTGAGACCTATTATTGTGAAAAAATCTTTCAAAAAAAATGCATCACTTAGTCATCTAACTTGACGAAAAGAATTACTTTTTACACTTTTAAGAAGAAATTTACATTAAACCGCAAATAGGAAAGTGTTGTAATTCCATCAAATTCCTCCATTTATTTCTACAACATTTTCCATATCTGGCTACAAGTTCAGATAAAACACAAGATCATTTTTGAAGCCATTAAAACGACGTAAAAAATGATCATAGCGGATATCTTTGGCGGACTTGGCAATCAGATGTTTCAGTATGCCACAGCCTACAGACTGGCCTTACACCTGAATACAGAACTGGTACTTAACAATAGTGAGCTTAAATACGACAGTAAGAGAGCTTTTGGATTAAAGCCTTTCTGGATCAATAACCAGATTATTGAATTCAATATTCAGGAAGCTTCCGCTCTTAAAAAATATATTTATGGCATACCTACTAAAACGATCAGGTACAAAGAGCAAGAAGAATTTGTGTACGACCCCAAGCTCATTTTGTTAAACGGCAACTGCCATATCAGCGGTTACTGGCAAAACCCAGCTTACTTTGAGGACATCCGCGAAGTGATCTCTTCTGTATTTAGCCTGAGAAGCATGTCCCTTGATTTCGTGAAAATGAGGCTTGCGATTCACGAAATGCCTTCATTGAGTCTGCATGTCAGGCGCGGCGACTTCATTGAAAATCCAAGTATTAAATCGATTCACAATGTTTGCGACATCCACTATTACACTAATGCCATTGATACATTCAGACAATTATTTGGCTCCGACCAGCATAGCCTGTTCGTCTTTTCAGATGATCCGTACTGGTGTCGTCAGCATTTCGCTCACTACAAGAATGTCCACTTCGTCAAATCCCTCACTGATGCTGAAGAATTGATCCTAATGTCTGAATGCCAACACAACATTACCGCCAATAGCACCTTTAGCTGGTGGGGTGCCTGGCTCAATAAAAATCCGGATAAAATTGTCATTACCCCAGAAACCTGGTTAAAGAACAGTGACTTGAAGTACCATAATTTATTGCCGGACGAATGGGTGAAGTTGGGGGTCCACTTTGAAACACAATAAAACAACCAATTGCAAATTGGCTTTAATTTAAGAATTAGTCTTCGTTAAGAACGAAACAAACAAAAATTTAAATAGGATAATTTATTAATATTCAAATTGCAATTATATTATGTAATACTAACCTTTACATAATTTCTTTTCGGATTTAATACCTTCTTTTTGTAGAAAATGTCAAACAAAAAAAGCAAATCCAAAATTTTCGTTCTGGATACATCTGTTATTCTTTTTGATCACCTTGCAGTAAAGAATTTTCAAGAGAACGATATTGTGATCCCTATAACAGTTTTAGAAGAACTAGACAATTTCAAAAAAGGAAATGACACTGTAAATTTTGAAGCCAGACAGTTTATTCGTTTTATTGATGGTGTTTCCGTTGGTCAAAATCTAAACAGCTGGATCAAAATTGACCCCAATAAACCTTCAAAACTTAAGGTTTATATGAATACAGAACATGAATTACTAATTGACGCTACGAAGGTGTTTGGAGATCGTAAAAACGACCACTTAATTCTGAACACAACATTAGCAACACAAAAAGAACATCCTGATCGCACGGTCATTTTAGTAACAAAAGACATGAATTTAAGGATCAAAGCAAGATCTTTAGGATTAACATCGGAAGATTACGAAACAGGAAAAATCAAAGACGTTGAAGGGTTATATAAAGGTATCACACAATTAGAATGGAACAATAGCGATGCTATTGAACGGTTTCATTCACGAAGATCTGTTAATTATAAAGAAATTACAGATTCTGAGCCATTCTGTAACCACTTCTTATTACTTAAAAGCAACAAGAATTCTGCATTGGCTTGTTACAACAAAACTACAGAAGAAATAGAAAAGGTAGAGAAAATAACGGCATATGGCATTAAACCCAAGAACGCCGAACAAACCTTTGCCATGCATGCATTATTCAATCCAGAGATAAAACTTGTCACCATACAAGGGGTTGCCGGAACTGGCAAAACCCTTATTGCACTTGCCAGTGCTTTAGAACAACGATCGCTTTTCAGACAAATATATCTGGCCAGACCAATTGTTCCCTTAAGCAATAAAGATATCGGTTATCTTCCGGGAGATGCACAGCAGAAAATAAACCCTTACATGGAACCTCTATGGGACAATTTAAAGCTTATTCAAAATCAATTTAAAGAAACTTCTAAAGACGCACAGAGAATTACTGAAATGATTCAAACTGAAAAACTACTTGTTACACCTTTAGCATATATCAGAGGAAGAAGTTTGTCAAACATTATGTTTATTATTGATGAAGCTCAAAACCTTACGCCTCTTGAAATAAAAACTATTATTACGCGAGCAGGTGAAGGTACTAAAATTGTTTTTACTGGAGATATTTATCAAATTGACACCCCATATCTGGACACACAATCAAATGGATTATCTTATTTAATAGACCGATTCAAAAACCAGGAACCATACGCCCATATTACACTCGAAAAAGGCGAGCGATCAGGTATAGCGAACTTAGCAAACACTTTATTATAAAACACATCATGGAAAAACAAATTGCCATATTATACGCCGATAGTCAATTTACACCCTGGAAGGAAAACATTGACGCCATTACTATAAAAAACATTTTGGACAGCATACCGTCACCATACAAAACCACCATAATTCACATGACAGAGCCCAGTGATCATCTGGCTTCATTGTTAAACAATTTTAAATTTGTTATCAATGTTTGCTATGGATTTCTGGAGTATTCTCAAGCTGATATCGCCTGCTGGTTGGACGAACATAACATACCTCATCTTTCAAGCTCAGGTAAAACACAATCTTTAGTCCAGGACAAACAACTTACAGAATCAAAACTTATAAATGAGGGCTTACCTACTGCTAAAAGCATTCAATCTCAACAAGAAATTTTAGACAGCAGTTTCGATCACTTTATAGTAAAACCCGTAAAAGGAGGCTGCCACCGAGGCATCTATACTTATAGCAAAAACCAATTGTTGGAAAATTTTAAAAACATTGACAAATCCAATAATCTTATACAACCATATCTATCAGGCAGAGAATTCTCTGTAGCGGTAATTCCAAACGACAATGGATCAAGTTTCGAAGCATTGCACCCCGTTGAGATTATTCCATTTCCAAAAAGAACCATCTATATCGCTGGTCAGCAATACGGCTATACTAAAAAGGACTTCTTTCCTGACTTAAGCATTCAAAAGACCCGCGACCTACAAAAGATTGCTTTAGACACTCATAAAAAACTTCACTTAAAATACTTTTCAAGAATTGATTTCCGACTGCATAACGATGAGTTTTTAATTCTTGATGTCAATGCAATGCCCAATTTACACCCAAATCTTAGTGTATTACCGGCCATTTTAAACTCAATGAATATGTCTTTCAAATCATTTATTGAAAGAATCATTAAGAGTCATGATTTTGAGCGTGAAATTGAGACAAAGCTTGACAATTATAAAAACTTTGCATTACAAGCTTAATAACAACTTATATCGTGATACTCTGAATACTTTGATTGACAGTACGGAATTATCAAGGCTTTAAAAAATGATTTCATTTAGAGTAACTTTAAAAATCAACTATTTATTTACTTTTAAATCATAAGAATTTGTTTGTTGCTGAGTTGACTTAATCAAGATACTCCGCAATTTTTCACTACGATTATGCGTTCATGATAGTATGAAAACGCATTTGTCTCATTCACTCTGGAGACTTTTACTTTTACTTTCGCTATTTAGTATCTCCCATTTTACATACGCCTGTAGTGGCTATAAAATTACCAAAGGTGACAAAACCATTCTGGGTAGCAACGAAGACGCCTGGCGAACTACCCCACATATTTGGTTTGAGAACAAGACAACACAAACAAAATACGGGGCCGCATTTACTGGTTCACGTTTCGACGGCGACAATGGCTATGCGCCGCAATCGGGCATGAACGAAGCTGGACTTGCTTTCGAACGCCTGGTAGCTTTCCATCCAAAACAAACTGCTAAACCAAACACCAAAACCATTACCAATCCCACAAAATACCTGAAAGACATTATACACCAGTGTCAAACAGTTGAAGAGGTGCGCGACTATATCAGCCAATATGATTATAGTTATTTTATTGAAGATGTATTTATCTATGTCGATCGCACTGGGAAATACCTTATTGTTGAGCCTTACCAGCTCAGCATCGGCAACAACCCTTCGTATGTCATTTCTAACTTCTGCCCTTCTATTACATCCGACCATAAAGCCCAAAAACTGGAGCGCTATAAAAAAGGAAAAAATTTCCTTAACCATCAACTAGACACAACAGCAGAATTCTGCAAAGCTCTTTCTGACAGCATGCATGTCTGTCGTAAGAAGATTGGTGATGGCACTTTACTAAGCAGTATATGGGATCTGAAGAACAACCTAGTAAGTCTCTATTTTTACCATAACTATGATACCTGCGTACAATTTAATCTGAACAAAGAACTAAGCAAAGGCGATCATCGTATTGCTATTGAAACTTTGTTTCCAAAGAATGCTGAATTCGAAAAATTAGGCACTTATAAAATTCCAAAAAACAATATGCCCATGGGACTATTCGTCGTCGGCTCGGCCATCTTTATGTTGTTCAGTTCGCTTTACTTTCTCGTACGTTTCATCAAAAACACATCAGTATACCGATACCCGCAACTGGGACTATCCATTTTGGGCTTAATGTTGGTATATTACATGTATGTACTACTTGGCAGCATCAATATCTATTATTTTCCAGCACCATTTAATGATCCGGGAAGCCTGCTTGTTAGTGCAAGCTCTTATCTTCCTTTTGTTCTCTTAATGGCAATTATACCTTTAATCGTCTTGCTTTTCAAAATCATTAAACACAAAAGCTGGAATACCTTTGCTGTTTTTGCATTCAGCACCTATGTGTTGATCGACCTCGTAATGCTGGGACTGTTTGGGTATTGGGAGTTTTTCAATGTATTTTAAGGCTTGAAAGGAAGCGGGTATTTTAAGTCTTGATATACTTAATCCAAATCTAATCAAGCCTTAGATCTTCTCTTCCACTCCAATAAATATAATACCGCTAATGATTGCTGATCTTTCCATAAAGAGGCAATCTCCAGCATCTGCGCTTTTAATTTGGAATTAGGATTGAGCTGATACAACGAAACCATGACTTGCTTCAGATGAAAATCGTCGTAAGGAAAAACATTAGGCCTGTTAAGTGTATATAACAATACCATATCTATGGTCCATTTCCCTATACCTTTTATTCCAGACAATTCTTTTCTGATATCTTCATCTGAGAGCGTTTCGAAATCGGGATGCGGTCCACGCCAATAATCGATAAATGCCATCATAGTCTCTAATTTACCTGAAGACAATTTAAGAAAAGGAAGGGCGTGCTCTTCCAATAAATAGACATTATCCAGACTTAAATGACGAATACCAGCCCTTTCCAATGCCTTGGCAAAAATGCGCTTACTGCTGCGGTAATGTATTTGCTGTTCAATGATGCAGCTCATCAAATCGTGAAAAACATCATGCGTTGACTCGATTACAGGCGGTTCGAGCCGAACTATAATATTTGCCAGAACCGGGTCATTCTGCAAAACGAGGGTATTATAAGCCATAGTAAACTTTAAGTGTTCTAACTGCTCTAACAAACGAAAGATAAAAATGATTTAAGAAAGAGATTATAGAAAAAAGGGAGTACTGCGTGATCCCTGAGGGGGGAGGCTTGAAGCGAAAATCGCTTTACAAACGCCACCGACAACACCTGAAACGGTCGTAAATAATTTAGCAAGTATATGATGCTGTTGAAGTCTTGTATCGATTAGGACACAAACTTCCGAAATGAATAATTAGGTAAAAGGCGAAAGAGGATGTGTAAATTTCTAAAGAGGTGTATGTAAAATTATGTGGGTAAATTATTATTTTTGACATCAATATTTTTAGAATTCATCTGTAATTGCAAAAAAGAATAAAACGAAAAAAAGTTTCGCATATCACTGCATTATTGTATGACTAAACGAAGGTTTGTTTCGTGTATATAAAAGTTAGCGGTCATTGTAGCTGACGACACTGCAACTAACAAAAAGACAAAATGCAAGAAACAAAAGGAATACTTGACGACATAAAACAACACGACAAACTGACTATCAAAATTAGTTCTAATGCTAATAGTTTTTTGCCCGCAGACGTTTTAAAAAAATTACTTAAACCTCATAGGACAGCGTATTACTTTTTTGTATTTGTGGACAACGGTTCGTCAACTCATAAAGTGGACTTGGAAACTTTATCAATTTCAAGCGGACAATTGCTTTATATTTTACCAAATCAAATTCATACACCACAGGCGAAAAAAGACGACCTTGAATATTTCAAATTGAGTTTTGACCACAATTGTTTGGCTTTACTACCTCGACAGTTTCCATTTTTAATAAATCCGCTAAATACTCAAACTATCACGTTTGACAATGTTGCAAAACAAAGAGTAAATAAACTTTTTGAAATTTTAAATCAATTGCTGCAATCAGACAACAACCATAAAGACACAGAAATAATATTAGCCCATTTGAATTCACTCTTAACAGAATTTAATAACGCCTATTTTAGAAATATTGGGAAATACAATATTTTAAATCCCAAGCTATCAAAATACATTGAATTTAAAACAGCTATTGAAACTCATTTGACAGAGCAACATTCTATAAACACCATTGCCGACAATCTTTCTATATCTACAAACAATCTTTATAACATTGTAAAAGAATTTTCAGGTGTTTCGCCAAAGGAATTTATTACCAATCGTTTGATGTTGGAAGCACAAAGAAAACTGCATTATTCAAAACCATCTATTAAAGAATTAGCTTACGACCTTGGTTTTAATGACCCTGATTATTTCTCACGGCTTTTCAAAAAAAGCACAGGGAAAAGCGTAAGTAAATATTCAGCAGACATTCACGATTTATAAAGTAATTAAAGTGATTAGTCCTGCTGTAACAAATATATCAAACCGACTTTTGCAGCTTAAAAAAAAAAAAAAAAATGAAATCAGCATTTGTAACAGGAGCAAACAAAGGAATCGGTTTTGAGACCGCTAAGCAATTAACAGAACTTGGGTATTTCGTTTACATTGGTAGCAGAGACAAAGCCAAAGGGATTGAAGCAATTGAAAAATTAAAAGCATTGGGTTTCTCAAACGTGGACTGTATAGAATTAGATGTAACAGACATTAATTCTATCAAATCAGCAAGACAAGAATTGGAAGTTAAAACTCAACACTTGGACATTTTAATAAACAATGCCGGTATTCGTGGCGAAGTTCCTCAACCTGCCTCAAAAGTACCAATTGAAAGATTACGACTTGTATTTGAAACCAATTTTTTTGGAGCGGTTCAAACGACACAAGTGTTTATGGATTTGCTTAAAAAAGCAGACCAACCGAGAATTGTAAATGTAACAAGCGACCTGGCTTCGTTGACAAATCACAGCGACCCAACTTGGAAATTTTATCCATTTAAGTCATCGGCATACAGTCCTTCAAAGACAGCCTTGAACGCATATACAGTTATGTTGGCATTTGAATTAAAAGACACAAGTTTTAAAGTAAATTGTGTTAATCCAGGACACACTGCAACTGACTTTAACAATTACAAAGGCGAAAAACCAATTGAACAAGGTGCAAGTGTAATAGTGAAATATGCAACTCTTGACAAAGACGGTGCAACTGGAAAGTTTTTCAGTGAAGAAGGAGAAACAGCTTGGTAACAAAGGACAACATAACGACAGAAGAAAAACAACGAACCGCTAACACGGGTTTGGCAAAAGTGGCGGTTCAGTGCTCCGCAGACACATTTGTGAGTAATCAAAGTTTGGTTCTCCGCATCAACATTTGTGAAAAAAATCGCCACCTTCGCCAAGCCCGGGAACGTTAAAAAAATCACGGCTCCACAAACTCATTAACTATAACTTTCACATGCGTTGGTGTCAGTTATCTAAGACCTGGCTAATAACCATAGCTATTAAGTAAATCAAAAACATTTTCACTTAATTTGATCCATCTGCGTAATTGAGCACTGGCACGTTTCTTTGATTTATTCGGTTAATAGTGCTGTGTGTTTGTGCTGTTTTTGTATCTAAGCATTTTACTTACTAATTCTATCTAAAGTATTTTCCTTTACCTTCCCAACTCCCGAATTAGCATCAATGAACATTGAATATTTGATTTTTATAGCATTGTGTTGGGAGTACTGCGTGATCCCTGAGGGGGAGGCTTAAGTTAAATTTAGCACCAATTTGTAGAACAAATTGGTTTTTTATGCCTTTTGCAAAATTTGCTCAAGCGCAGAGCCGCTTGGCAAATTTTTTAAAGGCATAAAAAAACCATAAGCTTTCGCTTATGGTTTTTAACTTTTAACTTGCGGAGAAAGAGGGATTCGAACCCCCGTTAGCTTTCACTAAAACAGTTTTCAAGACTGCCGCATTCAACCGCTCTGCCATTTCTCCCTAAAAGGAGGGCAAAAATATATAAAAATATTTAATTGTGCAATAGAAAATATTAGGAATTTAACTCCTGAACCTGTTCTCCAGTTTTCTTTGCTCCTGAGCTATTTTTACAACAGTCTTAATACTCTTGTTTAACTCGAAGCCAACCAAGACACATAAGGTATTGAAATAAATCAGCAACATAATCACGATAATAGCACCAATACTGCCATACAGCTTGTTATAACTATCAAACCCGTCTACATAATTAGAAAATAAGTAAGTAGCAATAATGGACAAAATGGTGGCGACTATAGCGCCTGGCGAGAAAAACTTCCACTTCTCTTTGGCACTGTGACCGAAATAATACAAGCCGCTCATGATAAAAAACACCAAAGAGGTCAGGCACACAAACTGCAAGCCTTTAATGAAGACTAACATGACGGTCTTATTAATAATATCCTTGTTTACAATAAAACTGTACAACAAATTACCCGACACCAATACGCCCAAAGCCAAAAATATTAAGGCAGTTACACCTAAAGTCAGCAACATCGACTTCCCTCTTTTCTGAAAAAAGTTGCGTTTCTTTTTCTCGCCTTCCAGAAAATTACTATCAAACGCTACCATCATCGAAAAAACCCCGTTGCTGGCAAAATAGAGCGCCGAAAAGAAACCAAACGACAATAGACCACTCCTTTGGTTCTGTACGATGTCTCTGACCGTCCGGCGAATAATTTTATAGGCATCATCAGGTAAAAAGAAATCCATCTGGACCAAAATGGTCTTCTGCAAACTATTGCCTGGCAAATAAGCGATTAAAGTAAAAAGGAAAATGAGCGAGGGAAAAATCGCCAGGAAGAAATTCCACGACAAGGACCCAGCATACAAGTTAAACTTGGGCGAGATAATCCCTTTAAAGAAAAACTGAAAAACCGAATACAAGGAAGCGCCTTCGAAACCCGGCGGATAAATTCCATCCAGAAAATTGATTACCCGTTTCACCGGCGGCAATCGCATAAACTTATCTCCTATTGTTGGCTTCTTTGTCAAAATCTTAATACAAAATGTTCTTTTTCCTGTTCCTTCCTAAAAAACACAATTCCCATGGCATACAAGTCGATGCTCACCGTAACAGCAGGATAGTTCTTGATTTTAGACCATGCCAGGTACATCTCATCACTCCAGCGAATATCGTCAAAAACAAAGACCGTTCCGGTATGTGCTTTCTGCAAACATAACTCGAAATACTTTAATGTGGCCTCCATGCTGTGATTACCATCAAAAAAAACATAATCAACTCGTGGCAAAAATTCTATTAAAGCAGGCAACTGATCATCGAAATTCCCTTCTATTAACTGGATGTTTTTAAATTCCAGTTTCTCAAAATTAAACGCCGCTACCTTAGCGCTATCCGGATTCCCTTCAAGGGTATATAAAAACCCGTCTCTAAGTGCGCTGGCCTGATACATGGCACTAATTCCAAGAGATGTTCCAATCTCTACGGCAATCTGGGGTTGAAAATACTCGCAAATCCGCTCCAGCAATTCTGCATAGCGGGCAGATTTAGCACTTCTTCTGGCAACCCTGCTGAGAGGAACAGTTTCTTCCTCTTTTGCTGCTGCACCCAGTGGCAAAATTTTAATAAGCGATTTACTTTTCATCATTCGGGAACGAACCAGTTCGAACTCGTGATACATTGGCTTGTTCTTTCTAACATTTAGCACCTTGCATACGAAATCGTATACAAAGGGCGAGTGCACAGAATGCTTTGTACCCGATGTAAAGAAATAAAATAGATAATTGATGGCAAACTGAATACTGTTCAGCATATCGAAGTCAATTACAGATTACTTACCTGAATTGTTTCTGTATGATCTGAGCACTTTCAGTTCTTCCTGAAGCTTTGCAATCTGGTGATTAGCCGTTTCAATTTTTTGCTCAATCTGCTTTCTTAATGCATCCGCATTTTTTGATTTTGCGAAAAACTCAATATTGTTTTTAAGTGTTGCGGCATCGTCTCTTAGCATTCTTAACTTATCGTTGATGATGCGTTCTTCGTGACGCATTTTATCATCACCATTAGGTGAAGTAGACAGCATTTCGTAATGCTCTTTCACTCTAAGAGATTTATTTTCATCTGCAGATTGCTTAAACTTCTTATACACCGCATCCACAGATTTACTGTAGCGGTTTTGAAGATCAGCTTTCACTTTAATAGGCACGAAACCAATGCTCATCCATTCCTGCTGCAGGTTTTTCAACTGAGCAAACACTTCAGAACTGTTCTCATTATTGATAAGTTCATTGACTGTTGCAATAATTTTCTCTTTCGCTACCAGGTTATCTTTTTCACCAGCGTTTTTATCTTTGTAAAACTCTTCTTTGCGTTTGAAGAATTTATCGCAGGCCGATCTGAAGCGACTCCAGATCTGTTCGTTTTTATTTTCCGGAACAGGGCCGATAGATTTCCATTTTTCCTGCAAGGATATCAAGTGTTTTGAAGTCGCATCATACTGCGTACTTTCAGACAACTTTTCAGCCTCTTCGCATAGGGCAGTTTTAAGTTCAAGATTTTTATCTTTACCGCTGTTGAGTTGTTCAAAGAAGGCTTTCTTGTTGTGATTAAAGACATTCTGTGCCTCTCTGAAACGTTTCCAAATCTGGTCGTTGACACTTTCTGGCACCGGACCGATGGTTTTCCATTCGGCAAATATGGCGACTATCTCCTCCCCTTTTTCTTTCCAGAGTTTAGGCGAAGTGATAGGCAATTGATTGATGTGTTCTACTTTCTCGCAAAGTACTTTTTTCAGTTCCAGATTCTCGTTGCGTTTGGCTTTTATGTTTTCAAGCTGACCGCGTTTTTCGCCAAGAACTTTATCAGAAGCTTCTTTAAAACGCTTCCAGATATCTTCAGCGACATCTTTACCTGGAACAGGACCAGCATTTTTAAATTCCTCGTGGTATTTGTTTAATAAGATATGGGCTTTCTTGATAGATTTCTCTTCGTGAAGCAGCGTAACTTTCTTGATTAAATCGATTTTAGCTTCAAGATTTTTTTGTCTGTCTTTTTCTTTTAGCTCGTTATTGATCGCGTGATTATCATAGAACTTATCCAGGTGGTAGCGGTAGTTTTCCCACAGCTCCTGCATGTGCTCTCTAGGCACTGTGCGAATTTGCTTCCATTGTTTCTGAAGTTCCAGAACTTCTTTAAACACAGACTCAGTTTCATCCTGAGCAGACAGCGCTTTCAGCTTTTCAATAATCTGTTTTTTAGCTTGCAGATTTTTTTGTTTTTCCTCTTCTGCCAGACGTTTTTCTTCCGCTCTTTTCTCCAGAAAGGTGGTATATACTTTATAAAACTTTTCTTTCAGTTCGTCGTAAGCAGGTTTAAACTCGCGTACATCATTGCCCGCATCTGCCCATTCTTTTACCTGAATAACACGTTCTGCTTTAACCGCGTCATCAAACAAAACACGAATCTTTTTAAAGATATCGTGAGCTTCTTTAATATTTGGATGATCAATTAATTGTTCTGCTTTGGTAAGAAAATCTGCTTTGGTAAACGATGAGTAATCTGTCTGATCACGTTTTTCTTCTTCCACATCAGCAAATTCATCATGTTCTTCGGTATCACCTTTTTTCTCAAGGTTGACAATGTTCTTTTGCAATGCTTCATCATTGGCATCTACGTGCGTGTCATTCAAATGCTTGTTTGTTTCGCTCATTAACTATGGATTATAAAAAAATTGAGGGTATTTTGAAAAGTGCGTGTGCTCTTAGTTCTGTTCTGTTTTAAGACATCATTAGATATGTGAGATAAGTTGTAGCCATGAGGCTTTGATCAGGTTGATTTCACTAGTCGACACAAAGATAAGTTGAAAGTTTTCAAAATGACAAATCATTTTTGTAAATCATTTGTCATTTTGAAGTAAAAAATTTGCAAAGCCAAGTTTATTAATATGACTGCTATGCTTGTTATTGGTTAGAATGACGTAACATATCTGTTTATCAAACCTGTTCCAGAAGGATGTCCAGAACCCGCGCCACCAGCCATTGTGATAGGTCCACTGCCCGGCAGGTGTATTCATAAGCCTGAAACCCAGTCCGTAACTTCCTCCAAAAACATTATATTTATAAGAAGGCTCAGACATTTGCTTCAATAAATCGCGACTGATTAATCGACCCTCTGAAAGTGCCAGATGAAACCCAAAAAGATCTTCCACATTGCTATACAGACTTTTATCACCCAAAACACCATCCAGATAATAGGTGCCGTAATACTCATATCTATCATATCGCCCCACCAGAACCTTTGATTTCACCCTGGGCAACTGATACCCTTTGAAAAAAGAATTGCGCATGCCAGCAGGCTTAAAAATGCGCTCTTCAACAAACTTAGGGAAACTCATACCACTTACTTTTTCTATCATCACCGCCAGAAAAGCATAATTGGTATTGCAATAACTAAAGCTAACATCCGGATCGAGGTATGGCACTGGTTTATTTTTAACCATAAACTGATAAAAATCCTTGTTGTTCATGTACTTTGAAGTATCCTTCCAGAACGTATCTGTATAATAAATGTAATTAGCCAATCCGCTTCGGTGAGAGAGCAATTGTCTCACGCTTACTTTGGGATAGGGAAAATCAGGCAAATAGTTCACAACCAAATCATCCAGTTTAACTTTCCCGTCTTGCACCAGCAACATAACAGCTGTTGCAGTGACCGTTTTAGACACTGACGCTAACTGAAAAACATCGTCCACCTGCATCTCGCTGGACTTGTTGAGATCGCGATAACCGAAGGCTTTTTTGTAGAGATACCCTTTTTTATAAACCAGCACAGTGCCGCAAAATCCGGGTTCAAAGAACTGCTCCAGACTGTCTGTAAAGCGCTTGCTGAATGGCTTGAATGATTGAGATGAAACAAAGAAACTATCCTTGGAAACATTGGCATGTTTCTTTGCACGACCGCTGTTAGTGCAGGAGACAGAATACAACAGAATACATACAACAAGAATATACCTCAAATTCACGCGTCAAAAATAATTTCGGGAAATTACTAAAGTACATCGAAATATCAAGTGTACAAACAAAAAAAATCCCGGCAAATTTTACCGGGATTTTTCAATGATTAATTATTAATTATCTAACTGTGTAGAAGTATTCTTTATTATTGATAGTGGCTTTCGCTACTAAATCGCAAGCCTGATTATTATATGGATCGTAATCGATCTTAATGGTTTTACCTGAACTAACATTGGTAAGGGTGATTTTACCTTTAACAAAGGTTCTTGCGCAACCCATTTCAACTTTCTTCAACAAAGGCACGTCAATATTAACAGTGAAGTTTTCGTTGTTTCTGTTGATACCGCTGGCACTACCTTCAACCTGAAACTGGTCGCCGAGCAAACCCGGACCGTTATCCAGCAATTTGGTTATTTTTCTGGTACTCTGCCAAGCTACTGTTCCTTTATCATTAGTAGCTTTTGCATTGATAACATCAATTTTCAATTCAGTTTCAGACAATCTGGTTAATTTAATAGTACCAGTTAATTTAGTCAGGTTAACGCCATCGCTTCCACCGTAGTAATTATCAGAATCGCTGGTTGAAATAGTTACTTCAGCGCTGTCCATGAAATATCTTTTGCTGATACTTAAGTGCACCACCCCTGAGCGGTAACGACCGTCTTTACAGAGAATTCCTTTAGGAATACTGGTCTTCAAAGGACCGAAATCGATGGTACATTCAACGCCATCACCGTCGGTAAATAAACTGTCTGTAAAGCTAACAACAGCACCACTTGGTAAGATGGTATTTCCAGATCTTGTTCTTGCGTCATTACTTGAAAAGTCGTCGGCAACATCAAAAAGAGAAGTAAATTCGTTTTCTGCAGTGGAATTGTCTTCAGCAGAAACAATGGTTTCAACTGTAGCGTTAGTGTCTTTTTTGCATCCCACCATCATTAATCCTGACGCTGAAGCCAGTAATAAGGCAAAAGTTAATTGTAGTTTTTTCATTTTTAAATTAAGGTATTTGGTTGTGTATATAGACTACACAATTTACAAAGGTTGCATAGCCTTCGAAATATTTTCAATAATTATGCCACAAACCTTACGTATTTCAGGTTCTTCAATAATTAAAGGGGGGGCAAGACGAATGCGATTAGCCGCAAAAAGGAACCAATCTATCAGCAAACCGTCTCTAACACAGCCATCTATCACTTTTCTGCAAAACACCTCATCGTCGAATACCAGCGATAACATGAGGCCAGTTCCAGTGATACTTTTTATTAAAGGATGAACCAGGAGCGATCTAAATAAGGCCTCTTTTGAGGCTATTGTATTTAAAATACCTGTTTCAGTGAGTATTTTAAGGGCTTCCAGTGAGGCTGCACAAGAAACAGGGTGACCACCAAATGTGGTTATATGACCAAGTACTGGTCGGTCTGTAAGCACCGACATTAGTTCTTTTGATGCGATAAAAGCGCCCAAAGGCATGCCGCCGCCGAAGCCTTTGGCAAGGACCAATATATCTGGAACTACCTCCAGGACTTGAAAAGCAAACAAAGAGCCGGTGCGACCGTAGCCTGTCTGGATTTCATCAAACACGAGTAAGGTCCCAGTTTCATCACAGCGCTTTCTGACAGCTTTCAGGTAATTAATATCACATGGCTCGTAGCCCTTTTCGCCCATAACTGGTTCCAGAAAAACGGCAGCTGTTTCAGTGGTGATAAGCGTATTAATTTCTGAGATATCATTTTGATGCATAAAGCTAACACCTGGGATAAGCGGTCTGAAGGCATTACTAAAATAAGCATCGCTCATTAAACTAAGAGCACCCTGCGTACTGCCGTGGTAGGCAAGATGCTGAGAAACAAAACGGTATCTGCCTGTTGCTCTTTTGGCAAGTTTCATCGCTCCTTCTATAGCTTCGCTCCCACTATTGACAAAATAAACGGATTGAAGTTTCTCAGGAAGCTGCTGGGAGAGCAAATGGGCCAACTGCACCTGAGTCGACTGTATCATTTCACCATATACCATTAAGTGCATATGCTGATCGACTTGTTTCTTGACCGCTTCGGTGATACGCGGGTTTGAATGTCCAAGATTACTAACCGAAATTCCAGAGATACAATCTATATAGGACTTATCATCACTGTAAAGAAACACACCGCTGGCATGCGTGATCTGCAGGGCAAGCGGACTATCAGAAGTCTGTGCCACATCATTAAAAAACCAATCACGCAAAGTATGCTTATACATACGGCAAAGGTATAAAAAAACCCCTTGCAATTACGCAAGGGGTTTTGAGAGTTAATAGTAATCTAAATTAGATTATTTTACTTTGCTTGAAAGGTCAGCACCTGCTTTGAATTTCACAACTTTTTTAGCTGCGATTTTGATTTCTTTGCCTGTACGTGGGTTACGACCGGTTCTTGCAGCTCTTTTAGTAACTGAGAAAGTACCGAAACCTACAAGGATTAATTTGTCACCTTTTTTCAATGCACCTGTAGTAGCAGAGATAAAAGAGTTCAAAGCTGCTTGAGCTTGAGCTTTAGTAACTTTGGCATCGTTAGCCATTTTGCTGATTAGATCTGATTTGTTCATAATTTAAAATAATTAATAAATGTTAATGTTTTTTAATGAATTCTTGAGGTCAAAAGTAAAGCAAGGATTAGTAAAATCAAGGGCTAAGCCACAATTTTTCCTGAAAAATATTAACATACAATTCACATTTATCTCCGTTTATTTTTAAAATGTTTTATAATCTTCTGAATTACAACACTTAACGGAACAGAGTGCTGTTGGTTATGGTCGATGATAACATCAGCTTTTGCATATGTTTTACGCCTGTTTTCGTATAAAACACTAAGTTTTTCCATGATTTCCGCTTCGCTGAGACCCAAAAACAATGGTCGTCGCGTGCTATTCTGGACTATTCTTCTCTTAATTATATGCAAATCGGTATTCAACCATATAACAATACCATTAGATTTCATCAATTCTATATTGTTATAATGAAAAGGTGTACCGCCTCCACAAGACACTACACAGTTATTATAGCAAATAGTCTTTTTAAGCATTTCGTGTTCCTGCTCTCTGAAATAAGGTTCGCCTTTCTCTGTTATAATATGTCTTACAGAAGCCAGTTCTTTTTTCTCAAGCATTTCATCCAGATCAAAGAATTGCATTTTCAAACTTTGAGAGAGCAATCTTCCAAAATGTGTTTTGCCCGTACCAGGCATTCCAACGATATAGACCCTGAGCATCATGATAATTTAACTCTTGGGTCTAAAACAACATATAGAAGGTCGACGATAATATTAACGACTATAAAGATAGAAGCGATTAACAACACTGCCCCCATTACTACAGGCAAGTCGCTTTGCTGCAAGGCATCAATAGTTACTTTACCCAAACCTTTCCAGCTAAAGATATATTCTATAAAGAAGGCTCCGGCAAGCAGACTGGCAAACCAGCCACTGGCAGCGGTAATAACTGGATTAAGCGCATTTCTAAGAGCATGCTTCATAATGATCTGATATTCGCTTAGACCTTTAGCTCTTGCCGTCCGAATATAATCCTGTTGCATGACGTCTATCAAATTACTACGGGTAAGTTGCATGATGATAGAAAAAGGGCGAACCCCCAAAGCCAATCCAGGCAATATGATGTGTTTAATATTAATATACTGTTCTCCCGTTTCAAGATTGATAGAGAACAAACTCCCAGTCATAGATAAGCCTGTATAGGCTTTCAGTACATAAGCAAACAACCAGGCAAAAATAACGGCCAGAAAAAAAGATGGTAAAGAAATTCCGAGTGTTGCAACAGACAGGCACAATCTATCCAGAAAACTCCCTGGCTTTAAAGCTGAGAGGATGCCTGTTCCTATACCCAGGAAAAGAGCAATTCCCATTGCCACAACTGACAAAACCAAAGAGCCAAGAAAAGCCTCGCCCAGAATTTCTGAAACAGGCTTCTTAGACAAATAACTTTTTCTCAGATATGGCAGTTTTAAATATAGACGTTTGTTGTCTGTAATCTTCATATCCAAACCTGTGTAGTTGGGATTCTGATCACAGAAAGCAATCGGAGATAAATCTTGTAAATAAATAAATAGCTGTTCCGATTTAGACTTATCTAAACCCATTTCAGCGCGCATGGCCGCTTTAGTGGCTTCGTCGGCACGCTGACCGGCAGTAATTTCGTCAGCAGAAGGAAAAAGAATGAATAAAGAAAATATCAGTAAGATTACTCCAAGGAGCACAGCAAGGGCTGACAATATCTTTCTGAAAACCAGTTTCATCTTACTTTTTCATCATTTGCTGAATCTTGTCAGCAGAAGGAATAGAGCGGCAGCTCCATTTATCGACAATGGTACCGTTATGCCAAAGCATGATTCCGGGGTTTGACCTAACAATTGTTTTCAGCAAGGTTTCATCGGCGCTTCCAAATCTGAAAGGCAATTGTTGTTCACTGGCAAACATATCGGCCTCTTCAAGCGATGAAGATGTTACAGCATATACACCAACACCCATCGCTTTAGCTTTAGTGGCCAGTTCTTTTATTTTAGCCCATGAGCTGCTATGCGATTTTTCAAGGTGTGCACTAACCACCAGAATGTGATAACCTTTACTGTTGAGCAAAGTATCTTTAAGATTAACATCCATCTCGTCGCGAGGCGTGAAATCGAACTCGTGGATAGGCGATTTCCAGGCTGGAGCAATCAATCTATCTAAACGGGTAACATATTTCCAGGTGGTATCGGCAGGCATTTTTGGGAAGACCAGAGAATCGTATTGATTTCCTTTTTGATACACCAGCACATTCACAAACGAATCGACGGTACGGGCACCTTTCGGAGCGGTCATCATTTCTCTGACATTATTCCCAGCTTTGTATGGCAGGAAATCCCATGCCGGCAGGAACATATTGCAATAGATAGCAAATACAGAAGAGGCCAGGGTAACAACTATAACAGCATTAATACTGAATAAAGAAGAGAATAGCGGTTTAATCTGATGTCGTCTGAAGAAAATTATGAGAATAAAGAAGAGCAAGACCAAATCCTTTATAAAGGAATGCCAAGGTTTAAGTTTTATAAAATCACCGAAACAGCCGCAGTCTGTTACTTTATTGTAATAAGCGCTGTACCAGGTAAGGAAAGTAAAGAAGACAATCATACCAAGTATTAACCAGGTCATGATTTTTGGTTGCCAGCCTATTAGGATAGCAAATCCGAATATCACTTCCAGAATACACATAATAATAGAGAAAGAAAGCGAGTATGGCTTTAATCCTCTAAAGAAACCCACCCACATACTTTCTGGTTTGGCATATGCAAACACATTCAGTTGCTCTTGTACTTCATGTTTGGTATCGGTATTAATAGTAATGGTCCGATCCATGATGGTTTTAGAACTGGCACCAGAGACAGTAACTTTAAGTTGAATCTTAGGCAACACGATTGTGTCTTCGAGCGTGTAGAAATAAGAGAACATTTCCTCACCGTTTTTCACGACATATACGGTACTTCCGAAACTTGAATCCACTTCATCATCAAACAGAATTTTACCAGGAGCAGCCTGATTCAGCTGCATATTGATAAAGCTATCACCAGGAGCTAATGTAAAACTGTATTTATCATTAACATCAAAATTATCTTTCACTTCTATGGTAACAGTATCCTGGGCGACCTGAAAGCTGGAAGCAAACACATCAAAGTATTCGTTTAGTTTGATACCTGTACCTTTTGGATCATTACTTTTAATGATACCTGAAAAGATAAAGAGTAAACCAACTAGTATTCTCGAGAAAGTGGTTAAAAATTTCATGTTTTATTGGTTGTTGAGTGTTATTAAAGCAAATATAGAATAGTTCATCATATCGCGATAATTGGCATCGATACCTTCGCTAACGATGGTTTGACCGGCATTATCCTCGATTTGTTTAGTTCGGTTAAGTTTCATTAGAATCAGGTCGGTAAAGCTACTAATACGCATTTCTCGCCATGCCTCGCCATAATCGTGATTCTTGCGCAGCATCAGTTCGCGGGTTTCTTCCAGTTCTTTATCGTAGAAAGACATGATTTCTGTGGCAGTGAACTCGCGGGCATCTTCCCAGTATTTCAGTTGAATCAATCCGATAATACAATAGTTGTAGATGCCGATAAATTCGTCTTCAATACTTTCGCCAACTTTGGTAACCCCTTTTTCTTCGATACTGCGGATGCGGAGTGCTTTGATTAAAATCTGGTCAGTGATACTTTTCGGACGAAGGATGCGCCAGGCTGCGCCATAATCTCTGTTCTTATTTTCAAACAAGTGTCGGCATTTTCCGATTTCTGAATTGTATTGTTGAAGGGTTGTATTCACTATATGTCGATTCTGATTACCTTTGCAAATATATCTAATGTTGGCAGATTTCAAATCTTATTCAATAAAATTAGGAGAATCCACCTTACACATTGACAAACCAATGGTGATGGGCATCCTCAATACTACCTCCGATTCATTCTTTGATGGCGGCAAATATCATACCATTGACAGTGCTTTAATGAGATGTGAGCAAATGCTGGCAGAAGGCGCTAGCATCATTGATATTGGGGGACAGAGTACCCGTCCCGGCGCCGAACTGATAGAAACAGAAACAGAGTTACAGCGGACCATCCCCATAATTGAAGCCATCGTTCAACGATTTCCAGAAACCATTATCAGCATAGACACCTTTAGAGCCAAAGTGGCCAAAGCAGCAGTGCAAGCGGGAGCAAAAATCGTCAATGACGTGAGTGCCGGCGACGATGATGTGGATATGATTTCGGTGGTAGCAGACTTACAGGTCCCATTTATCGCCATGCATAAAAAAGGCAATCCGCAGAACATGCAGATCAATCCAGAATACAGCGATGTCAACGAAGAAGTACGCTCCTATTTTCATCAAAAAACAGCACAATTGAACAAGGCAGGCATTAAGGACATCATTCTGGATCCAGGTTTTGGCTTTGGAAAAACCTTGGAGCACAATTACAGCATCATGCGTAATCTTGAAGTTTATCAACAGTTTAACAGACCGATTTTAATAGGTGTTTCAAGAAAAACCATGATCTGGAAATTACTGAAGACCAATCCAGAAGGCGCATTGAATGGCACAACAGCTTTGAATACCATTGCATTAATGGCAGGTGCACATATCTTAAGGGTGCATGATGTGAAAGAAGCGGTAGAGAGTGTGCGTATAGTTGAAGCCTTAAGAAAGGGCTAGTACGTTTACTTTTCGGACTTCTGACCAAATTGCCAGTTGAGGTATACTATTAGAGCCGTGTAGTCATATTTATTTGCACCACCATACGACTGCCATCTATGGCGTAAAACACCAGCGCCCCAATGGATTGAATTCATCATACTTTTACCAGGCTTATGATAAATTCTGCCATTTTGTATCCCTGCTTCATAAATTAATCCAGTGATCTTATTTAGATTATAAAACCTTTCATAGTCTATTTGACAATAAGTGATCTGAATATGTGGCGACCAAAATTTATTTTTCCTGAGCAGAAAACGGTAATCGAGTTCGGCACTGTAGTTAATATTATTTGGTCTGTTACTTGAATAAAGAACATTTCTTCGGGTTGACAAGAGAGCATAATTGCCATAGGTAAATCCAGCTTGTAAATACTGATTGCGTGAGACGTTGTTAAAATCGCTGGTTCTGAAACCCACTTGAATATTGGGCGCCAATAAAGCATCTGTAACAGGACGGGTTGTAATATAAAACGACGGTTTAAAATCGAGAGAATCTTTGGTAAAAGCATCGACCTTGTTGTTGACCGAATAGATCAAAACAATTAAAAAAAAACGAATAAAAGCCAATTTCAGGAAGTCCATGCCACACAAAAATAGACAATACTAATTACAAAACGATTTATATTCAAACATTTAGTTAGAATAATAAATGATCTGTTTTCGCTTTAAATTTTAGTTTGATAGATGCATCAAGTTTGTATATTTGCACAAACCCTATGCAAGACTTAATTAATTATTTCACCCATTTAAGTCCGGTAATGCAAGCATTGCTTGCAACAACTTTTACCTGGCTTTTAACCGCTTTAGGCGCCAGTTTGGTATTAGTATTTAAAGACATGAGTCGCCGATGGTTGGATTTTTTATTAGGATTTACAGGAGGCGTGATGGTAGCCGCCAGTTTCTGGAGTTTATTAACGCCAGCCATTGAGATGTCTGAAGAAACTTACGGCAAAGCTTTAGCTTGGATCCCTGCAGCCGTCGGATTTATAGCAGGCGCAGGTTTTATTTACATCATTGATAAAATTATTCCGCACTTACATTTAAATGCCAATATTTCGGAAAAAGAAGGTTTAAAAACCACCTGGGACAGAACCATATTACTAGTTTTAGCCATTACCTTACACAATATACCAGAAGGACTGGCCATTGGTGTTTCATTCGGAGCAGTAGCCATGGGCGATCCACATTTCAGTATGGCAGCTGCTGTTGCATTAACTATTGGTATAGGCATCCAAAACTTTCCTGAAGGTATAGCCGTAGCGATGCCTCTAAGAAGACAAGGTGTTAGTCCGTTTAAGAGCTTCTGGTGGGGACAGTTGAGTGCAATAGTAGAACCAATTGCAGGTGTTATTGGCGCAGTGGCGGTAATGTATGCACAACCAATTTTACCTTATGCGCTTGCATTTGCAGCTGGAGCGATGTTATATGTTGTGGTCGAGGAAGTAATTCCAGAGACACAGAGAGACAAGTTCGCCGACTTTGCCACTATGGGTTTTGTGGTTGGTTTTGTGACCATGATGGCCTTAGATGTAGGATTAGGATAAAGTAGAAACGGTATCATTAAATGTGATTCCGAATCGACTTAGTTCTTCGAGAATTGGCAGATATATTTCTTTAGTTACCGGCGTTAATACCCCTTTAGCTTTTATTTTGTTTTCGAGAATCAATTTACAAGAGATTGCCAAAGGCAGACCTACTGTTTTAGCCATTGCTGTATGCGTATTAGATTCGCCTTTAAGCACCATGGTAGACTCTAAAAGACACTTTTCACCATTTACCACATAGCTAATCTGGTGTAACATTACCACTAAATCGCGGTCGTGCGCACCTAACACCCATTTAGCTTTTAGAATTTCCTCAAGAATCTGAGCAGAAGTTCCTGTGGTAATAGGCAAAGGCGATGTACTGAAGAACCCGAGCCAATCAAGTTTAGAAAGACTATCATCTGAGAGATTCAGGAAGTTTTTGAGTTTAATTTTCAGTTCAGCATCCGATTCTGGCAAGTACATATTTAGCCAGTCGGCCATAGTACAATTGTTCGGCAAATGCAGAACGAGTGAATCGTCTGTCATACCCAGTTCTACGAACACCTGCCAGGCATGGCAATAACCCGATTTTCTGAAGGTACCGCGAACCATATCTTCAACATCGTGCAAGCCATACAGATCGACATATTTTAGTGAATCGCGATTAGGATAGGCTTCCAAACGACCGTAATTGGCGACCTCACAGATTGCAGGATGTTTAAAAATTTGCTGGTAAGGCATGATTTTCATTTTGCCATTCTCGAGAAATTGAGCAGGTGCGCCCTGAGCCGCCAGAACGACATTACGAGGATTCCAGGAGAATTTGTATTTCCATGGATTATCATCATCATCCTCGTCGGCTACAAGTCCACCGCAATAGCTTTTAAAACCTTTAATCACGGCACCATTCTCGCGCAGTTCATCCATGATTTTCATGGCGCTCATATGGTCGATTCCGGGATCCAGACCGACTTCATTAATAAAAACAAGGTTAGATTTAATCGCTTCCTCATTCAACTCACTCATAGCATCAGAGACATAAGAAGCGGTGCCCATATTGACTTTATGTTTCAGGCATAGCAGAGCGACCTGAGGGTGCATAAAAGCAGGCAGCATTGACACGACCAGTTGAGAGGAGGCAATTACTGCTTCTATAGCCGATTCGTCAGAAACATCAAGGAGATGTATAAACTGATGAAAGTCTGGATGAATGGCATGGGTAATGAAAGATGTATCTCTGTCGTAAACAGCGAAGGGAATTGAATTACTTTGGCAGTAGTTTGCCAGGTATTCAATCAAAAAAACCGAAGAGCGACCGGAGCCTATGACAGATACAGAGTTGGAGTTCATTTGGGGGCAAAGGTAATTAAAAAAACTCGACACCTTCCAGGTCTAAGACCTGGAAGGTGTCGTTTAAAAACTTTTAACAAAAGCATACCCAGGCGGCAAGTAATCCAGCGTATCTTCCACTTTTTTACTAGCTTGAGCCAGGTCATTGTGATGGTCAATTAAAGGCTTTAGACCACCAAAGAAATTAATTGCATAACTCTTTGATACAAAAGACTTTTTCCTTTTCACATAGGCGTTGTAAGAACTCCAGGACCACTTTTCCATATGATCTGTAAAACGATGATTAACCGGATTATGGTGAATATAAAATAAAACTCTTGCGAAATACGAGTGATCATCAACCACCTTTTTTTTAAAATTCTTAATAAACATACTACCATACCTATTGAAAACGAGATTAGAGGTCCTAGTATATGAATTGAAAAAATTTGAAAAACTTTTAGAAACAAAGGCTTTAGGTGTCATTGGTTTCTTGTTTATTTTAGGCTTTGGGCGTTGAAGTTTAGATCGTTTTTTAGCTTTAATTTCTACCCAGGCATCCAAGGCTTTAGCAACTTCTTCTTCAGATCTAATACGCAATAAAAAATGGAAATGGTTAGGCATTAAACAATAGGCATAAATCTCTGCGACCGGCAGGATGTATTCTTCAAATTTTTGAAGGAAAAGATTGTACGAATAGTAGCTGTAAAATAATTTTTCGCGACCATTAGCGTGATTAAAAACGTGATAAACAGTATTAAATTCCATAAAAAAATAATATTTAATACACTAAATTACTGACTGACTAAGAAATTTATCTGATCGTGTAGACGAGATGGGAGAATAGTTTGTGAAACTGTGTTTTTTCTTTTTGGCGCAGGGTCTTTCAATCGACACCTTCCAGGTCTAAGACCTGGAAGGTGTTTGGATATTTTTCTTTATCAAAAAGTTCCCTAATATTGCACCTACATCATGAAAGAAAAAATTGCAATCATAGGAGGCGGACTTAGTGGCTCACTTCTAGCTATTTGCCTAGCTAAACGTGGTTTTCAGGTGGAAGTGTATGAACGCAGAGGCGATATCAGAAAAGGTCAGGCAGCTGCAGGTCGCTCTATTAACCTTGCCCTCTCTACTCGCGGAATCGAAGCCCTCAAAAAAGTTGGCCTAGCCGAAAAAGTACTTCAGGATGCTATCCCGATGACTGGCCGTATGATGCACAGCGTCAAAGGAGAACTCAACTACCAACCCTACGGCAAATCTGGCCAGTACATCAACTCTGTTTCCCGCTCTGGCCTCAATATCAAACTTCTTGAATTGGCAGATGAATACGATAACGTAAAACTGTTCTTCAATCACAAATGTGTGGATGTCGACCTGAATATCAATACCGCTGTTCTCGAAAACGATAAAGGTGAAAAAATCACCGTAGAAGCTAGTATCATGTTTGGTTCTGATGGCGCCTTCTCTGCCATCCGCTCAGAAATGCAAAAAACCAACCGTTTTAACTACTCTCAAAACTATGAAAACTACGGTTACAAAGAGTTAGAAATCCTACCACTTAAAGATGGTGTATTCCAGATTGAAAAAAACGCCCTGCACATCTGGCCCCGCGGCGAATTTATGATGATTGCTCTCCCTAATCCTGATGGCAGTTTTACCTGTACCCTATTCCTGGCTTACGATGGTGAAAAAAGCTTCAGCAATCTTAAAACTAAAGTGGATGTTACCGCCTTCTTCGAAAATTACTTCCCTGATGCCATGGCAATGATGCCTAATTACCTGGAAGACTTTTTCAATAACCCTACCGGCAGTCTTACAACCATTCGCTGCAACCCATGGGTCTATAAAAAATTTGCTTTAATCGGTGACGCTGCTCACGCTATTATCCCTTTCTACGGTCAGGGTATGAACTGCAGCTTTGAAGATGTTAGTGAACTAGATGAAATCATCGAAACGTATTACCCTGACTGGACCACCGTCCTTCAGAAATATCAGGAAGCCCGTATCATCAACGCTAACGCAATCGCTGATCTGGCTTGTAAAAACTTTGTGGAAATGCGCGATCTGGTTGGTCAGCCTGCCTTTATGCATTTCAAGAAAGTTGAACAAGAACTTTCAGAAACCTATCCTGATGTTTACCGCAGTCAGTATAGCCTGGTGAGTTTCTCGACAACACCATACAGCTATGCCCTGGCACAAGGCTACAAAAACGAAGCATTGATACAATACATCATCGAACACAAACTCGAAGATAAAATAAAAGATGCTAATGTAATGATGCCTCTATTCAGAGACTTTCTTGGCGAGGTTACCATATAGGCGATTAAACGCTTCCCAATAATCTGGAAAGGATTTAGATACTACTTCCTCTGAATCAATTACTAATTCGGCCGCAACTGAATAAACCGAACAGGCCATTGCTATCCTGTGGTCGCCGTATGATTGTATAGCTATTTTATCTTCTGGCATTGACCCGAAGCTAATGCTTAACTCATCTTCATTTATCATTTTGAACTCAGCACCCATCGACTTCGAATTATTGGCCATAGCCTCTACTCTGTCACTTTCTTTATCTCGCAAATTGCGAACCCCTTTAAATACCGAAGGAATTCTTAACGCTACCACAGTTGAGCAAAGCGCAGGAAATACATCTGGTGTATCTCGCAAATCAAGTTCGAAATTTGCCGGACAATCTCCTTCACATCTGATCCTTATTCCCCCAAGTTCAAAATCGGTCTGAACACCTAAGGCCCTGTAATAATCAACTATTTTATTATCTCCCTGAATAGAATCTTGATTCAAGCCCTCCATGAATAATTCACCTTTCCTTCCAACCGCCATCAAATTATAAAAAAACGCGGCAGCACTCCAGTCGGATTCGATCTCTACTGAATCAAACAAATATTGCCCCGCTCCAACCACTATTGCATTATCCTCATACTCACATCTCACTCCATGCTGATTCATTAACACCATGGTCATCTTGACATAGGGCGCAGAGCGCATTTCGTCTTTTAATCGAATAATTAGTCCGTTATTTAAATAGGGCGCTATTAACATCAAAGCGCTTATAAACTGAGAACTCACGCCTGCAGATATAGACAATTCTCTTGTGTCTTTATCCAGTGTTTTAACAACTTTCAAAGGTAAACTGTACGCCTTCTCCAAATAGTTGAATTCTGCGCCACAAAATTCAAGCGCTTCCAGCAAAGGTTTAATTGGTCTTTCTCGCAACCTGTCAAATCCATCGATTAACCTTTCATTATTGCCTCTTAATGCGGCATAAGTCAGGTAGAACCGCAATGGCGTGCCAGCATCTTCAAAAAAACAAGCACCATCTTCCGACTCAAGACATTTCTCAAGCACCTTGACATCATTGCTATTCGGCAGATTAACAAAATCAAGCTCAGCACCTGCAACCGCTTTCATCAATAAAAAACGATTGGCAATACTTTTTGATCCGGGCAAATTAATTGACCCGTTTAAAACCGCATGCTGTATTTTGTCTATTTTTAACAAGTATGCAATATTACTAAAAGCAAAACGAATGCGCTCATTTTCTTTTCATATTCCTAAGCTACCTGCACAATCATGTAAAAAAATTCAAGCATTGTATATCAAATCTTGTATTTTCGCATTTGAAGATGAGAAAAATCGGTATTATTGGAAATGGCAGCTGGGCAACGGCTTTAATCAAAATTCTTTGCGATAATCCTCAAGGAAAATCCATTACATGGTGGTTAAGAAATAGCGAAGACATTTCCTTTATCCGAGAATTTGGTCATAACCCCCGATATCTGACTGATGTCAACATCGATCTCGACAAGGTGAACTTATCAGACAATATTCTTGAAACAGTTGCTCAAAACGACATCATTCTCATCGGTGTTCCCTCTGCATTTGTTCACGAAGTATTAAAACAATTGCCAGAAAACGCGTTCGAAAACAAACTCATTATCTCTGCGGTAAAGGGGGTCAATCCTGATACCCACCAGATCATCAGTCATTATTTTGAAGGCTCCTGGTCTGTACCATCTGACAATATCTGCGCCATCAGCGGTCCGTGTCATGCCGAGGAAGTGGCCATGGAAAAACTTTCTTACCTTACCATTGCCTCCACAAAAGACAGTTTCGCCAGCGATATGGCCGAGATATTCAGCTGCCACTATATCCTCTGCAAAACCACCGAAGATATCTACGGTATTGAATACGCTGCTGTTCTAAAAAATGTCTACGCGATCGCTTGTGGCATCTGCCATGGTCTGGGCTATGGCGATAATTTCCAGTCAGTACTTGTATCCGCTTCTTCACGTGAAACCGAGCGTTTCCTCGAAGCAGGACATCAGATTCACCGCGATGTGAAAGAAAACGCTTACCTGGGAGATTTGCTGGTGACTGCCTACTCTCAATTCAGTCGCAACCGCACCTTCGGCAACATGCTTGGCAAAGGTTACACAGTTAAAAGTGCTCAGATGGAAATGAATATGATTGCTGAAGGCTTTTACGCAACTAAAACCATGAAGGAAATAAACGACAATGTTCAGGCCGATATGCCTATCCTCAATGCCGTTTACGAAATCATCTACAAACATACTCCTGCACGCAGGGTAATGAAAGAACTGACCTCTAAAATCATTTAAAATCCAAACAGCCAAAAGGCTATGTTAGACAACAGAGACATATCGGATATACTTACACAGTATGCCAGATTATATGAACTTCACGACGGCAATCCTTTTAAAGTAAAATCACTTGCTGGCGCTGCCTATAACATCAAAAAAATCGGCGAACCACTTGCTGAAATGTCAGAGGAAGAACTTTTCAAAGTACCGCAAATTGGCAAAAGTCTGGCCCCAAAAATATACGAAATTACACAAACTGGCTCTTTCAAAGAACTAGATGAACTAATTGCCCAAACACCTGCTGGCGTTATCGATATTTTAAAAGTAAAAGGTCTGGGACCAAAAAAAGTGGAAGTCCTCTGGAAACAAGTGGGCATCACCTCTATCCCCGAATTACTGGACGCCTGCCGCGAAAACCGTCTGGTTGAAATTAAAGGCTTTGGCTTTAAAACTCAGGCTCAAATTCTCTCAGATATAGAATTTAAATTCAGCAATGAGGGTAAATTCCACTGGGCTAAAATGGAACCTATTGTTAGCTTCCTCGACGACTTTTTTAAAGACAATGAAGATGTGCTTCAATTTGAAGTCTGTGGCGATTTTCGCCGACTATCAGATATCGTCAACAGCATTGACTATCTTATTGTGGCCGATAATCTGGAACCTATCTCAGAAGCACTATGTAATGGGAATTTCGAGCTCATAGATTGCACCGACGAGTATTACACCTTGCTTTATCTCGAAGCTGTCACCATCAATCTTTACAAGTCATCATACGATTCATGGGGCAACGATTTACTCCGTTATACGGCTACCGACACCCACTTAAACCTAATTGAATTTAGTACTATAAACCAACAGTTCGATTCTGAAGAATCGCTCTACAAGTCATTAAACTTACCTTTCATTTTACCAGAACTTCGCGAAGGTCTGAGAGAACTTGAAATAGCCTCTTTGCAAGACAAACTGATTACATACAAAGACCTCAAAGGTGTGCTCCACAACCACACGACTTACAGTGACGGTCTTAATACCCTGGAAGAAATGGCCACGCATGCCAAAAACATGGGGCTGTCGTATATTGGCATCTGCGACCACTCGCAAACAGCCGCTTATGCTGGTGGATTAAAACCAGAAAGGGTGCTCGATCAATTACAAGCCATCGATAAATTAAACGATAAATATGAAGCAAGTTCTACACCTTTCAGAATCTTTAAAGGGATTGAAAGCGATATACTCGGCGATGGCAGTCTCGATTACACCGATGACATCCTGCAATTATTCGACCTGGTAGTTGCCAGTGTTCACAGCAACTTAAAAATGGAACAAGACAAGGCGCATCAGCGTCTGGTTAAAGCTATCGAAAATCCGTATACCACCATTTTAGGTCACCCAACCGGCCGACTCTTACTCATGCGCCCGGGATATCCCATCGACCATCAATACATCATTGATGCCTGTGTCGCTAACAACGTTGTTATCGAACTCAATGCACACCCTTACCGTCTGGATATCGACTGGCGCTGGATCGATTATGCCATCAATAAAGGCGGGATGATTAGCATCAATCCGGACGCTCACCAAAAAGAAGGTTTAGCAGATATGCGCTACGGTGTTAATGTGGCCAGAAAAGGCTACCTGAGACCTGAAAACTGCCTGAATGCTAAAGACCTTAGCACCTTTACGCAGTGGTTAGAAAACAATGCAAAAACCAAACGCAGTAGGTAATCGACCAGCATTACCATCGAAATACTTAACTTTGCAGCATAACTTTTGAAAATACTTGTACTCAGATTCAGCTCCATTGGTGACATTGTTCTAACCACTCCGGTTCTGCGATGTCTCAAAACTCAGAAACCCGAGTTTCAAATCCACTATGCGACGAAGAAACAATATCGGGGTCTTTTAGTTAACAATCCATACATCGATAAATTACACCTTTTAGATGGTAGCTTGGCCGACCTGGTAGCGGAATTAAAGCAAGAGAATTTTGATCTGATTGTCGATTTACATAATAACCTCAGAACAGTCAACCTTTGGTCGCAACTCCGCGTTAAACGCGTTAAGTTCGACAAACTAAACTGGGAAAAATGGTTAATGGTGCGACTGAAAGTCAATATGCTGCCTTATGAACACATCGTCGATCGCTATCTTGAAACTGTCTCAGATTTAGGAATCGTAAACGATGAAAAAGGCCTGGATTATTTAATCCCGGAAACCACTACCCTCTCCGATTTCAATCTGCCAGATTCATACACCGTATACGCTTTAGGCGCTCAGCATAACACTAAAAAACTACCTCTATCCAAACAAATTGAATTGTGCAATAGCGTCAACCAACCCATTGTTTTGATTGGAGGCAAAGAAGATGCTGAAGCTGGCGAAAAACTCAGTTCTGCCTGCAACAACACCATCAATCTTTGCGGCCAGCTTAGTATCGATCAAAGCGCCTTGTTAATGAAAAATGCGATTAAAGTATATTCGCATGATACAGGCATGATGCATATTGCTGCGGCATTATGTAAACCAATTGTTTCTATATGGGGCAATACAATCCCAGAATTTGGCATGACGCCATATTACCCTGCCAGTTTCGATGACTCCAACAGCACCATTCTGGAAGTCGATAATTTAAAATGCCGTCCTTGCAGTAAAATCGGTTTTGATACTTGCCCCAAGGGTCATTTTAAATGCATGATGAACCAAAAATTCGGGTAATAAAAAACCCCGCTTTCACGGGGCTTTTCTTCGTAATCAATATTGTTTAGTTGTGAGAAATCTCACCAACCATTTGCTCCGGACGAACCCACTCGTCAAATTGTTCGTTAGTCAATAAACCTAAATCCAAAGCAGCTTGTCTCAAACTGGTATTTTCTTTATGTGCTTTTTTAGCAATCTTAGCCGCATTCTCATATCCAATATGGGTATTTAAAGCGGTAACTAGCATTAATGAATTTTCAAGTTTGTGTTTGATCTCAGGAAGATTCGGCTCAATACCCACTGCACAGTTGGTATCAAAACTTAAAGCTGCTTCACCTAGTAATCTGGCTGATTGCAATACATTAGCAGCAATTAATGGCTTGAACACATTCAGTTCAAAGTGGCCATTAGAACCACCAATCGTTACAGCAACATCATTACCCATTACCTGAGCACAAACCATGGTTAATGCTTCACATTGAGTAGGGTTAACTTTACCTGGCATGATACTGCTGCCTGGCTCGTTGTCTGGAATAAAGATTTCACCAATACCAGATCTCGGACCGCTGCTAAGCATTCTGATATCATTTCCGATTTTCATTAAGCTAACTGCCACACGTTTTAAAGCACCGTGTAATTCAACCATCGCATCGTGAGCCGCTAAAGCTTCATATTTATTTTCAGCCGTGATAATTGGCAATCCTGATAATTCTGCAATAGTTTTTGCCACTAATTCAGAATAGCCTTTTGGCGTATTAATACCAGTACCTACAGCAGTTCCACCTAAAGCAATTTCTCTTGCTGGCTCTAAGCTTCTGTTAATGGCATTGATACCATTTTTCAATTGCTGAACATAGCCTGAGAACTCCTGTCCCAAAGTAATTGGCGTTGCATCCATGAAGTGGGTTCTGCCAATTTTAATGATCTCCATAAAATCTCTTGACTTATGTTTCAAGGTTGTCTTTAAAGCCTGCAAACCAGGAATAGTATAATCTACCACTTGTTTGTATGCCGCAATGCTCATAGCAGTAGGGAAAGTATCGTTACTAGACTGAGATTTGTTGACATCATCATTCGGATGAAGCACTTTGTTCTCATCAGATAATTTACCGCCGTTCAACACATGAGCACGGTTGGCAATCACCTCATTCACGTTCATATTACTTTGAGTACCGCTACCAGTCTGCCAGATTACCAGTGGGAACTGCTCATCGTGCATACCTTCCAGAATCTCATCACAAACTGAACAAATCAAATCACATTTAGTCAGTGATAAAGTTCCCAGTTTATTGTTGGTAATAGCTGCTGCTTTCTTCAGAACAGCAAATGCTCTTATGATTTCAATCGGCATACGCTGAGTACCGATTTTAAAGTTTTGTAAAGATCTTTGAGTCTGAGCACCCCAATACACATTGGCTGGCACTTTTACCTCACCCATGGTGTCGTGTTCAATTCTGAATTCTTGTGACTGGTTCATGATGTTTTTATAAAAATTATAAGCGGCAAATTTAATTAAAATACGCTCAAAAACACTTGTATCGACAAAAAAATGAGAAATATCAATTTGTGCAGCCCGCAGAAAGCAAAGAGTGATTTTTTTTTCTTAAGTTTGCGTAAATTATGGTTTGGCTGTATCCTTCTTTCTTATGGGCCCTTCTGGCATTGCTCATCCCGATAGCCATACACCTTTTCAATTTCAGAAGATACAAAAAGTTAGTCTTCTCCAATGTGCGTCTTCTTCGTAAAATTGATCGTCAGACAAAAAGCGGTAATAAACTTAAAAAATACCTGATTCTGGCCTCGCGACTACTAGCAATTATGTTTCTGGTATTCGCCTTTGCTCAACCCATCCTGCTTCGCAATGGTCAGACCCTCGACAATGGCAAAAAGTTCATTAGTATCATTATCGACAATAGCTACAGCATGAACCTTAGCGGCAACGAAGGACAATTATTCGAAGCTGCCAAAAACCGAGCTAGAGCCATCGTTAATGCCGCCGGAGCAGGTGACGAATTCAACATCATCAGCGCAGACATGAATGCCTCTCTCCTGCATTTCCACGGCAAACAAGCGACTCTCGAATCCATCGACAAACTTAAAATCAGCAGTGGCGCTCACCCACTTACCGATCTGCTGGCTGTGCAGAACCGCACACTTAAAGAGAAAAACGGCAACAAACTAGCCTTCTGTATTTCTGATTTCCAGAGCAGCACCAACAGCATCAGGAACAATCCGGTAGACAGCAGCATTCTTCAAACCTGGATTAAACTGCCTTCTGCTGAACACGATAATTTCAGTATTGATACCTGCTTTCTTGAATCACCAATTCTTCAAACTGGTCAGACCATTACTTTAACGGCACAAGTAAGCAATTACACCGAAAAGGATGTCGAGGGTTTAACTTTAGAACTTGAAATAGATGGCAAGCCTAAAGGTATCGCCAATTTTAATATTGCCGCTTATGGCAAATCACGTCAGTCGCTGAGCTTTACACTTGAAAACGGTGGCAATCACCGGTGTGTTCTAAAACTTCCTGGCGATAACATCCCTAACGATGATGAGTTGTTTTTCGCACTCCGCATTAATCAAAGCTATAAAGTTGACGTTATCAGCGAAGCTGGCGAACGCTATGCTGACGCTGTCTTCTCAGAAAATCCTGGCTTTATTTATAAAAAGGAACTGGCTGGAAGTATCAACTACACTGCCTTAAAAACTAACGACCTGATTGTTCTGCAAGGTCTAAACAACTACCCAAGCGGCTTAATCTCAGAATTAAAGAAAGTCGTGCAAAACGGCGCCACTGTTTTTGTTTTTCCTAACGCCAATGACAATCAAGGACTGAATGCCTTGTGCAACACCTTCAACGTTTCTGTTGAAAATGATCTTTATACAGAGAACATCAAAGTAGGGAGTATCGATTTAGAGCACCCAATCTATAAAAACATCTTTGAAAAAACGCCTAAGAACCCAGATTTACCGAGCGTAAGCAAGTACTTAGCCATCTCTGCTCAGGGAGGCAATACCCTGATGAAACTCGCTAATGGCAAAGCATTCATACAGGATATGACTATTGGCAAAGGCCATTTCATCGTATGTGCTTCGGCTTTGGATAAAACATGGACCAGCCTGCAAAGTCATGCGCTTTTCCTGCCTACCCTCCTCAAATCCGCCATGATGGGCAGCTATAAAACAACCCTCTACTATCAGTGTGGTGAAACTAAACCCATCTACACCGGACTGCCCTATGTCAGTGAAAGTGGCATTAGCCTAAAGGGACCAAAGACTGCCTATGTTCCGGAAGTTATTAACATGGACGGAGAGATGATTTTGAACACCAACGGTGAAATTGAAACTGCTGGTCATTACGATTTGCTGGACAAAAAATCCGATACCGCTTTAGCCTCAATTTCATTCAATATCAATAGAAATGAAAGCGATACAAGGACTTTAACAGAGCAGGCCTTCAGTGATGCTACCAAAAACTTTAAGGTTGAAACTTTTGAAGGCAGCTCAGAAAAACTCTCAGCAGAGTTTACTAAAAGTCAGAAAGGCATCAGTTTGTGGAAATGGTGCATTATTTTTGTTTTGTTTTTCTTACTTATTGAGATACTTTTGATCAGATTTTTCAGGAACAATGCAAAGCTATCTGCTTAAGAACATACAAATTAGCGACAAAAGGTCGGCACTTAACGGTCAGTTAGGTGATCTGGGTATTAAAGACGGCAAAATCCATGCATTTGGAATCGACCTTAGTGAAGCTGATTACGACAAGACCATCGACTTCAGCGAATGCATCGCAACACCAGCTTTTGTGGATGTGAGATGCAACAGCTCAGAACCTGGTTACGAACACCGCGAGACACTTAAATCACTCAACAATTGTGCAATGGCAGGCGGTTACTCTACTGTTGCCCTTTTACCAAACTGCCAACCTACCAGACAGACAAAATCGGATATCGAATTTCTAGTCAACCAGACCTCGGCATATCCGGTTAAATTTCTGCCAATGGGCGCTATTACCCGCGACTTAAAAACGGATGATATGTGTGAGCTCTATGACATGAAAAAATCTGGAGCCGTTGCATTTGCTAACGCTAACTATTCCATTGGCAATATTGGCACAATGAGCAGAGCATTGCAATACAGCAAAAGCTTTGAAGGCTTAATATACAGCTTCTGCGAACAACAGGAACTTACTCAGGGCGCCTATGTCGCTGAAGGTACCGTTGCTGTAAGTCTCGGACTGAAAGGCATTCCCCAGATGGCAGAATACCTGCAGGTTCAAAGAGATATTGAACTGGCAGACTATCACCAGACTTCTTTGCATATTTCTAAAATCAGTACTGAGAAATCAGTTGAGTATATCAGACAAGCAAAAGCTCAGGGCATTCAGGTAACTTGCGATGTGGCTGTTATGAATCTGGCACTGACAGACGAAACCATTATGGATTTCGACAGCAACCTAAAGCTTACGCCTCCACTCAGACAAGCCAATGATGTAAAAGCCTTATGGGAAGGTTTGATTGATGGCACAATAGATGCCATTTGCACCGACCACCACCCTCAGGAGATAGAAAGAAAAAATGTTGAATTTGAATATGCGGCCAATGGCGCTATATCACTTCAGATAGCATTAAGTCTTGCCATAGAAGGCAGAAACAGATTCTGCACTAAAATGGATGATGACACCCTACTTTCTAAATTCAACTATGGTGGCGCAGAAGTACTGAGATTAAATATACCATCTATAGCAATCGGATCAGAGGCCTCATTCACACTGATCAATCCGCATAAACAGACCATTCTAAACAGAAAAAATAATCTGTCAGAATCTGCTAATACCTATTACATGGATAAACCATTGCCATATTGCATCGAGGCAACTTTTTTAAATAAAAACAGTCTTTTTAACATCAACCACTACTAAACAACCATGACAGACATATCCTTTAACTCTGAGGAAAGAACGCCAGTTGGCATGTTTAATTATGCTTACAAATGGGCATTAATCGGCAGCATCGCTTATGTGGTAAAATTGTATGGCTTGTACTTTTACAACGATTTCCATTATTACCCACAGGCTGGGGGATTGACAGGTATGTTGTTTGATATTTTGCTGGTATTGGTCACTATGTACCTTTGTACCGCCGAATACAGAAAGAAAGAGCAAGACGACTATATCACTTTTGGTAAAGCTTTTAAAGTTTCGTACTTAACTGGCATACTGGTTTCTATCATTCTGGCGGTTTTTATGTATGTGTTTCACACCTATCAAGTCGACTACGACCAGGTGATGTCTGAACAAACAGATCTGGCGGTAAAAATGCTGAAAGAAAAAGGCCTGACCCCAGAGCAAATTAAAAAACAAATGAGCATGGCTCCTGCATTCACTAAAACCATAGAATTCTCCTCAGGCATTTTAATCATTGTAGGTTTTACGATTTATGCCATTTACGCTTTAATAGCAGCAGCCATTTTAAAAAGAAACCCACCAGCGATTTAATATTTACGGTTTACCTGAACC
>JAIXYV010000016.1 GCA_027490055.1 Bacteroidota bacterium
AGCTTTCTTTTGCTTACTTTTCTTTGGTATAGCCGTCGAACCCGCGGTTCACGGTCATAGAAAAGTAAGTGCCCCTCGCCGGCATGAGGCGAAAACATTGAACTTTACGATATCATTTTTATTGAACGTGAGCAGTTCTTGTCTTGTTAAAAAATTACCTCAGCAACGTAACAGTACCTCTGAAGCTGAACTGTTCTTCGTTGAAATAGGAGCCTTTGACGGTGTAGATGTAGACGTCTTGTTCGCACAGGGAGCCGTTAAATTTGCCATCCCATTGGCCGTTGAGGTCATGTGTTTCGTAGACCATTTCGCCCCAGCGGTTGAAGATTCTGAAAGTGTAATCGCGATCCATGACATTGTACAAGGACGGCATAAATAATCTATTCTGGGCAAGACTGTTTGGCGAGAAGGCATTAGGAAGATAGACAAAACCCTGACCGATGGTGCCGATATACTTCGGTTTTATCAAAGTATCCATGCAACCGTATGAGTTGGTGCCTATCAATCGAACGTCGTATTGACCAATGCTGTTAACATAGAACGATGGGTCGCGTAGTTTAGAAGATTGTATATTATTACCCAAGCTATCGTAGACATCCCAGCTGTGGAAGACCGTGTTGCTGTTGTTCTGCATATTGAATATAGCATTTGGCAGAGCCAGGAAGCGTTTATTGGTGCTGAAATCCAGCGTTGGTCGCGGATACGTGGTGATCAGATATTTTTTGGTTAAACTGCCTGTTCCACCTGAACCTGTCGCCACTAAAGTAACATCCCAGGTACCTGGAATATTAAAGATATGTGTAGGTTCGGCTTCGTAAGAATCTGGTGTGCCATCGCCAAATACCCAGCGGTAAGTGATGCCATATTGTGTGGAGTTATCAAATGTTACCCGCAGCGGTAAACAGCCTTCGGTGGTATCTGGTGTAAAGGCAGCAATAGGTTTTGGATCTTCGATATAAATGAATTTAGAAACTGAATTTGCACAACCTTTATTGGCCACAATCAATTTCACTTCAACTGTACCAGCACCGGTATAAATATGAGTAGGGTTTTTAACAGTTTTATTGTTCGAAGGAGCGCCATCGCCGAAGTCCCAGTCGTAACTTAAACTGTCGACATTCGCAGAGAATATGGTTGGCTTAACGGTAAAGTTAACAAGCGCGTTCGGAAGTTTTGGCTGAGCGGGCAGGTAGGAGAAATCGGCTCTTGGGCGTTCAAGAATTTTAACGATGCCATTGCCTTTGCTGCTGTCGACACAACCATCTTTGTCGTAGCCATAAAGTGTTACCACGTAGTTGCCAAAGTTCGCATAGGCGTGAGTAGGATTGATATCGTTACTGGTAAAACCATCGCCAAATCTCCACATATAGCGTTTGGTGCTAATAGAGGTATTGGTAAAGTTAATAAGCGCATTTTCGCAAGCGATCAATGGATTGGTATTAAACTGTACCAGAAGTTTTGGTTTAACCCTCACCACTATGTCAGTGGTATCAGAGCAGCCATAGAGGTTATCGGCTTTTAGTCTGACAGGGTATAAGGTATCGTAGTAGTAAGAAGATTCCAGTTTATAATTAAAGCTGTTATACCCTGTGATAGTGGTATTATCTACCAGCCAGGTTAAAGATGAGTGGAATTTAGAACTGCTGATAAACTGGTGAACACCGTCGTTACAAGGGTCATTGCGTGTCACGCGTAAGTCGGCTATCGGTCGCGGATAAACCAGCACCGAACTGTTAACGGTATCTCTGCAATTGTGTTTCTGTCTATAGAGTTTAATTTTTGGCTGGAAAGTGATATTGCCTACGTTATTAATGAAGGTATGCGACACGGTATCACCATAACCCGGCGTGGTATTATCACCGAATTCCCACCACACGGCAGGGAAAGCCTTAGAGCGGTTTTGCAGAGTCACTTTAAGATCGGAACATCCTGCAGACTGACTAAGTAGCATGCCTTCAATTGCTGGAGAAACGAGTGTTACTTTTTTCGAGAAAGTATCTTTACATCCTGCAGAAGAGGAAGCGATCAGACGGATATTAAATGTGGTATCGCGACCATCACCATTAGTATTTTTGTAAAGGTGTTTAGGGTGTACAACTGTAGAAGTGGTATTATCACCGAAGTTCCAGTTAAAGCGGGCACCTCCTAAAGAATTATTGAGTAGAAACAGGGCTTCGCGCATACAACCTGAATCTTTACTGTAGTCGAATTCAGCGAGTGGCTTACCTATTACAAGGACTGCTTTGTAGATGGTATCGCTTAAGCAACCTTTATCAGATTGAACAGCATGCGAGATGATATAAGTGGTATCGAATACTTTGATGCCTGATAGTCTGTGAGTTTTTGAGATTTGATTACCAATGGTATTATTACCTTCACCCCAGTAGTAGGTATAGGCATTGATAGAAGAATCGGACACAGTGATGATAGCAGGCGCGCATAATTTGGTGCTTGAGATACCGAATCTTGCTATAGGTTTAGGGTTAACATTAAAGCTGTAGGTAGCGGTATCACGACAGTTGTATTTAGAGATTGCCTGATAGGTAATGGTAAATGGCTTATCGTTGTTAGAAGTATTAATATAAATCGCAGAGTCGTTTTCACTTGTTGATTTGTAGGCATTGCCAAAGTTCCATTGGTGACTCAGAGGATTTAGGTCTTTAGAGACAGAGTTGTTAACAGTTGTTAGATTCACCGGTGTGCATAGAGATGGGAACGATACATTGAACTGAGCAACAGGATTTGGGTGAACAGTAATGGTTTTTACAAGGGTATCCAGACAGGCGTGTTCGGTACTTCCGATGAGGGTAACATTATAGGTGGTATCGCCATTAGGAGAGGCCGAGTAAACAGCGTTAAAGTCGCGTGAAGTAGAAGTATTGCCATTACCAGAATTCCAGTTAAAGGTCATGATACTGATATTGCCTGTATCGTTAGGCATAGATTGGTTGGTGAAGCTAACAGGAAGCAGAGCGCAGCCATCGATTTTATCTGATGTGAATCTGATTGTAGGACGAGGGTAAACTTTGACAGTTTTGTATACAGAATCTCTACATCCGTTGATAGTGGTGGTGCGCAAGAAAATGCGGTAGGTAGTATCTTTTTTAGGATCGGGTTTAAAGGTATGTGTAGGAGAATTGGTGGTATCAGACTTGCCATCACCAAAGTTCCAGAAATGTTTCAGAGAGCTAAAAGGATTGGCATTATTGGTGTTGGAGGTATTTGTAAAACTTATTAGTTTCGGTCCGCAACCAGCGGTATCGCTTCCGGAGAAGTTAGCCAGAGGTTTAGGGAATACTTTGATGGTGGTAGTTGTTGAATCTGCGCATCCCAACCAGTTTTGCACTCTGAGTTTGACCAGATAATTGCTGTCATTATTGAGCGCTGGAGAGAATATGACACTTGGATTTTTGAGATTAGACACTGTGCCATTACTAAAGTCCCATGACGAGCGATAGGTAAAAGTAGAAGTGTTATTGAATGCCACCGTTAATGGTCCGCAGCCTGAGTCTCGGTTGCTTACAACTGCTGTAGGGTTTTTAGTTGTAAAATAGACTTTCTCGATAGAGTCGGGGCGACAGGTAGAGAGACTGGTAGCAAAAAGCCTGATACGAATTCTGGTTGTATCTGAAGATATGAGAGAATCTGGGATTGTCGGTCCGGTAGAGACCAGTTTATTATTGGCATACCATTTATAGTCTTTTCCGTAAACGGTGGTATTAGTAATTTTGAACGTTGCTGGAGCGCAGGCATAAGATTTATCGATTGTAAAATTAGCTTTAGCGCCTGCTTTAACTCGAATTTTAACTGATGCAGTGTCTTTGCAGCCGCTGCTGTTAGTGGCAATTAGTTGCACATTATAGTTAGCTGGCGTTTCATACATGTGTAAAATAAAGCCAGTATCTGTTTTGGTATTAAAGTTATAATCACCCCAGAGCCATAGGAAGTCGCTAGCACCGGTAGAG
>JAIXYV010000057.1 GCA_027490055.1 Bacteroidota bacterium
AGAGACAGGGTATTCCAGGCTATCATGCCACTAAGAGGTAAGATTCTGAACGTTGAAAAAGCGATGGAACATAAGATCTATGAGAACGAAGAGATTCGTAACATGTTCACTGCTCTGGGCGTTAAAATTGGTACCGAAGCCGATGACAAAGAATTGAACATCGAAAAACTGAGATATCACAAAATCATTATCATGACGGATGCCGACGTCGATGGAAGTCACATTCGTACCCTAATTCTTACCCTTTTCTACCGTTATATGAAGAAACTTATTCAAAGTGGTTATGTGTACATCGCAACACCACCTTTGTATCAGGTGAAAAAAGGTAATAATAGCAGATACTGCTGGACAGAAGATCAAAGAGAACTGGCAGTAATGGAAATAGCCAAAGGCTCGAACCCTGAAACAGTAAACGTTCAACGATACAAAGGTCTTGGTGAGATGAACTTCGAACAGTTATGGGAAACTACTATGGACCCAGCCAGAAGAACACTTAAACAAGTTACTTTGGATAGTGCTGCCGAAGCCGATCACGTCTTCAGTATGCTAATGGGTGATGAAGTTCCTCCTCGTCGTGAATTCATCGAGAAGAACGCTAAATACGCTAATATCGACGCTTAATCGTCGTTAATCGATAACAGGAAATCCGGCTCAAAAGGCCGGATTTTTTTCAACCTGGAAGGTATTCAACCTGGAAGGTTGGAAACCTTCCAGGTTAAATTATGAAATCAGTAATTTTAATTTTTTGCTGCTTAATCTGCTTCTCTGGATCTGCACAATTTGCCATAGTTGCCGATACCGACTCGTTTACCAATATTCGAAGCGGTCCGGGTAAACAGTATCCCGTCAAAGATTCTATTAAAAATGGCGATGTGGTCTATCTTTTCGATGCCGAAGGTAACTGGACTATCATCGATTATGGTTTCGAAAGTAAAAAATTTAAAAGTGGTTATATTTATACCTCTCGAACTAAACCAATTGATGAATTTACGCCAATTCCAGCTACTGTCTCAAACGATTCTGTCCTCATCTACCAATGGGACTCCTGCAAATTACACATCACCGAGCGCAGTTTTAAGCCTAAAAAACACAAGATTAAATTTGAAGTTCAGGAGTACGGTGATTCTAATATTGTACTAATTGATGGCAAAGCGTTTTGGGGCACCGATGGCTATATGCCCCGCGAAGAATATAGTAAATGCCAATTAAAAATTGGGAAAAAAACACTGAATTTGCCAACTGCAACCCTCTATAATCCTAATTTTTATCTGACCAGCCTATATTTCGACCGAACTACAGATACCCTTTATTTAAAAGCATTTAACAGCGATGGCGCTGGTGGATATGCTGTGCTTTGGGTCATTCAGAAGGGTGTTTTAAAACAGCAAATTGTTACCTATGGTTTCTAATACAAGGTCAATTTATTAACTTAGTGTTTGAACCATACAAGTTCGGACTAAAATTTGTATTTTTGCAGGCTTAAACTACATGCAAGAGCAAATTCTTATCCTTGATTTCGGTTCACAGTACACACAGTTAATCGCCCGTCGTGTTAGAGAACTCAATGTCTACTGCGAAATTCATCCTTATAACCATATTCCAGAAATCGGTCCGGAAACTAAAGGTGTTATCCTTTCTGGTAGTCCCGCTTCGGTGCGCGACTCAGAAGCGCCTCAGGTCGACCTCACCGCATTTATCGGAAAATTGCCAGTATTAGCTGTTTGCTATGGTGCTCAATACATTGCTCAGAAACTCGGCGGTAGCGTTGCTGCCTCTGATCACCGCGAATATGGTCGCGCTATGCTAAATATTCACACCGAATGTAAATTGATGCAAGGCTTAAGCTCTCCAACTCAAGTGTGGATGAGTCACGCCGATACCATCATGACCCTACCTGAAAATGCTGTAGCGGTTGCTGGTACAGATAGTATTCCATACGCTGCTTACCGTTTAAATGATTCTGAAACCTATTGTATTCAGTTCCACCCTGAAGTAACACACAGTCTCGAAGGTCTGAATTTACTTAAGAACTTTGTAGTAGGGATCTCTGGTTGCACGCAGGACTGGAATCCGGATAATTTCATCCACGAAACAGTGGAACAACTGAAAAAGAAAATCGGAGACGATAAAGTTATACTTGGTCTATCTGGTGGCGTTGATAGTAGTGTGGCTGCCGCCTTGCTGCACAAAGCCATTGGCAAAAATCTTTATTGTATCTTTATCGATAATGGCTTACTTCGCTACAACGAATTCAGCGAAGTTCTAGAAGCCTACAAGCAAATGGATCTGAATGTCATTGGTGTTGATGCCTCTGCTCAGTTCTACGAAGCACTAAACGGACTGACAGATCCTGAAGCCAAACGCAAAGCCATAGGCAGAGTGTTTGTAGAAGTGTTCGATCAGGAATCTCATAAAATCGAAGGCGCCAGATGGCTGGCTCAAGGTACCATCTATCCAGATGTTATCGAGTCTGTTTCTGTAAAAGGTCCTTCTGCTACCATCAAGTCACACCACAATGTGGGTGGTTTGCCTGAAAAAATGAATCTTAAAATTGTAGAGCCTCTAAGATCACTATTTAAAGATGAAGTAAGAAGGGTAGGAGCAGCACTTCAGATTCCTGAAAACATTCTGAAACGCCATCCTTTCCCGGGACCAGGCTTAGCTATCAGAATCATCGACGATATCACCCCTGAAAAAGTAAGAATCCTGCAACAAGCGGATAATATTTATATCACTACTTTGCGCGAGCATGGCTGGTATGATAAGATCTGGCAAGCTGGCGCTATTTTCCTGCCTGTTAAAAGTGTAGGTGTTATGGGCGACGAAAGAACTTATGAATATGTGATTGCATTAAGAGCAGTAACCTCTTCGGATGGTATGACCGCCGACTGGGTGCACATTCCATACGAGATCCTGGCTGAAATCAGTAATAAAATCATCAATAGAGTAAAAGGTATTAACAGAGTTGTTTATGATATCAGCTCTAAACCACCTGCAACCATAGAATGGGAATAATCAAACAAATATCGCTTCTGGCTTTCTGTTTTTTGTTGCTTAATAACCAAGCAAAAGCAACAGTAAATGCTGGAAAACCACCTTTCGAAAAGGAGTATAAAGTGGCCATTATGCTGCCATTTTGTATCGGTATGCCCGAAAAATACAAGGTGCGCGATATTATGGCAGAATATTACGAAGGGGTAGAAATCGCCATCACCGAACTCGAAAAAATGGGGATGAAAATGGACCTTAAAGTTTATGATACCAAAATGGATAGCATGGAAGTTATCCGTCTCCTGTCTGCTCCTGAAATGCAGGAACTAGATCTGATCATCGGTCCGGTATATGATAACGAGCTCGTGGAAGTTGAGAAGTTCTGTGCCACTTATAAGATCCCTCTGGTGTCACCTCTGAGGTACTACCCGAATTCTCTGGGTGCCGATTTTCCTCTTATAAATTGCAATACCGTTGATAGCTTACAGTTCCTGTACACTGGTAAAATGATGGCCGATGCCTTCAAGAAATTCAGCGTTGTTGTAGTAGATGACGATATCAAAAATAACCGTTCATTTGCATCTCGTAACTTTAAAAAAGGATTTGAATTGCAAAGCGGTAAAACCTGTCAGATTATAGATGGAAAGACTGTAACTCCGGCTTCTTTATGGAATGGTAAAGACTCTATGCTGCTGTTCTACGTTGGTAAAAGCTCTGGCAGTTGTAACAATGGTATCTCGAATAAAAGTAATGATAAATGGATAGTGGCCGGACCATCAGACTGGCTCAATATAGACCGGGTAAATTACAGTGCTTTGAATGGATTGTATTTTTACGATTCATATAGTGTTCCCTATAATGATACCATCTATAAAGCCTTCAGAAGAAACTACCGCGAGCTGTATGGTGGCGACCCGGAAAGGTATACTTTTGTAGGCTACGATCAGTTCCTCTTTTTTGGTTCTGCATTGATGGCATTTGACAATAATTTCTATAAACAGATTCTTAATAAAGAGTTTATCTATACCCACCGCACCTTCAATTTTGTTCGCAGAGGCAATCTGATTGAAAATGCCGGTTCAAATCTGTTCTACTACGACAATTACAATTTCTACAAAGCATTTTGGCGGTATTAAAACCTTTTCAACTCGGAATTATATGCGATATTTTGTCAGCTTATAAATACGATCAGCCTTTTCATCACTTTTTTTCTGGCTTAGCTAAACAGCATCGGAACTGGGGGAGTAAAGACCGCAAAACCTATCGCAACGCTTGTTATGCCTTCTTTAGAACTGGCTTCTTAAGTCAGGGTAAAGATTTACCAGAAATGGTTCAAAAAGCGCTTACACTCCAGGAGGAAATGCCAAATGAAGCCGATATTCAGGCCATTTTTCCTTTTAAAGAGTTTGTTTCTGAGCAAATAGATTTTAATAAATGGGTAAGCTCACATCTGAAACAAAAACCTGTTTATCTCATCATTCGTCAGAATTATTCTAAAGATTGCCAAGCTTTTCTTCAGCAAAATAATATTCCATTCGAAGTTGAAAACGACTATTGTCTGCGCTTGCCTCCAGACAGTAAATGCGATGCCTTAACCGATCATGGCTTGGCTTGGATAATGGATAAGTCGTCTGCTGAAGCTACTAATGCCATTACTCTAAGTAAGAACGAAGTGGTATGGGATGCCTGCTCGGGTGCGGGAGGAAAAGCCCTGTTTTTATCTCAAAAATATGAAGACAATATTCTGCTAACCTGCAGCGATAAAAGATTCACCGTCTTAGAGAATTTAAAAGCCAGGTTTTTAAAACTGGGCATGGAATTACCAAAGGTTGAATTAATAGATTTAATGGAGCCGTCACATCTATCTGTTAAATACGATTCAATTATATTGGATGTGCCTTGTAGTGGTAGCGGTACCTGGGGTAGAACACCTGAACAAATCCGAAGTTTCGATCCTGGAATGCCAGAACGATTTGCTGCAATTCAACGCAAAATAGTTTCTAATGCCATCAAAAACCTAAAACCTGGTGGTAAGTTATTTTATTTAACATGTTCTGTTTTTAGTGAAGAAAATGAGAATACTGTAAAGCATATTGAAGTCAATCACCATTTTATATGCCTGGAATCTCAATATTTTCACGGCGATTTTAGTCACACAGATACCCTCTTCTTTGCCTGTTTGGAAAAGCCGACGCAATAAGAATTGATAATATTTCCAATTCATTATCAGTAAGTTGACTTTCCAGAAGGCGCTTTAAAGGCAAGTTCTTAGAATGGTATCTTCCAGCAAGTAATTTTCACGGGTATTTTAACAATGGATTCAATCCAATATAAGATGAAATGATAAATACGATTAAGGGCGTGTTTATTAGATTAAATTGAGACTTTATGCCTTTTTTTTACTATTATTGCAACCCAAAACTATCGGATAACACGTTTCAAAAATGAGGCTGGACTTAATTTCTTTGTGTAAAGTATTAACTTTCAAAGACTTTAATAAGGCCGGCTCTTAAACTCTCAAGTTGCATTTTGATGGTGCTTATCTATAGTGTGCAGATTAAAACAGAAACATTTCATTTAACTAAGAAAAATGTTACATATAAAAACACAGATACACGCCTTGAAACTACTGGTTTTTCTAGCGATTGCAGGCACATTTAGCGCTTGTAACAGCGTCAAAGAATTTCGATATTTCTCTGATATTCAGAAAGACAGCACAACTTTAATTAAAATTAAACCCAAAGAACCCCGGATCCAAAGTGGAGATATTCTTCAGATTGTGGTGTCAGATCCAGATGAAATGGTGATTCGCCAAATTAATGGAACAACCATAGCGGCCGGTGCCAGCAGCGCAGCTTCTCCCAGCTCTGGTTATCTGGTTAACGATTCAGGTCAGATTACTTTTCCTTTGATTGGCTTAATAAAAGTTGGCGGCTTGTTTAAAGATCAATTAGCCGATAGCATCAAACACAGATTGGTGGCCATGAAGCTTTTGCTTGATCCAATTGTCATAGTCAGACTTACCAATTTTAAAGTGACTGTAATGGGAGAGGTAATGCGACCAGGTATCATTACAGTTCCGAACGAGAGGATTACGATTACGGAAGCTATTTCTCAGTCTGGCGATATTACCTCTTATGGAAGACGAGACAATGTACTGGTCATCAGAGAGAAAAACGGTAAACGCATTTACAAACGAATTAATCTGACAAAAAATACAGTATTTGACAGCGAGTTTTATTACCTCGAAAATCAGGATATCGTATATGTTGAACCGAGTAAATTGAAAGCTGCCGCACTAAGTCGTGGTGCCCAAAACTACTCTATGGTCATCAGCACCATCTCTGTTTTGTTAATCATCTATACACAACTACTACAATAATAAATTTATGTCTCAGACAAACCCTGCACCCAATGTTAAACCTAAGGAAGAAAAAGTTAACATTGCCGGCGAGATTTTACAGAGATATCTGCCTTACTGGCCGATTTTTCTAATAACCATTTCAATCGGACTAACAGTCTCATTTTTTAAAATTCGTTATGCAACACCAATGTACCAGGCTGGTGCTGGTATCATGCTGAAAGATAAAGAAGATGGTGTCGAAAGTGTTCTAAATGCGCTTGAAGGTACCGAATCTAAAAAGAATGTTGAGAATGAAATAGAATTGCTGAAATCTCAGAACCTGATGACTCAGGTGGTGAAAGATCTTGGTATCTACGCTCAGATTTATGAACCTGGTCGTGTTAAACACGTGCTGGCATACAATTCAACTCCAGTTAGCTTTAGAGCCGTTCAGCCTGACTCGTTTCAGCCAACAGGCATGCTAAAGTTTACCTACATGCCCAAAGAAAAGGCCATATTGCTGGAAGGTAAAAAGTACCCTCTTGAAGTGCCTGTTATTACACCTTACGGCAAATTCAGAATTAACTACAACAGTGAAAATGATATTGCAGAAAATCAAGAGTACTTCCTGCAACTTGTAAGTACTAAAAACATGGCTAAGGCACTTTGCTCTCAGCTCAATGTTTTTACAGGTGGCAAACAATCCACTATTGTTAATCTGAAAATTACGGATCCTAGTCCGAAACGCGCAGAAGACATCCTTAACACCCTCATCAAAGTATACAACGAGGCTTCCGTTAAAGATAAAAACTCAACTGCAGCAGCTACCCTCGAGTTTATTGACAATCGTCTTAAGCTCGTTATCAATGAACTTTCAAATATTGAAATGGATGTTCAGAGCTACAAATCGCGCGAAGGTATCGTTGATATCTCCGCTGAAGGTACTGCTTACCTCAGCAGTGTTCAGAGTTCAGATCAGCAAGTGTCTGAAGTAAATATCCAGTTATCGGTGCTCGAACAAGTTGAAAGGTATGTTATCGATAAAAATGAAACTGGCGGAACGGTGCCTGCAACACTTGGTATTTCAGATCCTATTCTTCTTCAATTGCTCAGTAAGTTGAATGAAGCCGAATTGCAATTAGAACGTTTAAGAAAAACCAGTGCCGAAAATTCGCCTTCTGTTATAACCGTTAAATCTCAGATTTCTCAGCTTAAACCAAGCTTACTTGAAAATATCAGAAACTTAAAAGCGAACTTACTGGGAACCAGAGCAAAAATTCAAGGGGAGAGTTCAAAGTACTCTTCAATGCTTAGAAATATCCCTAAAAAGGAAAGAGAAATTCTGGAAATCGGTCGTGAGCAAGGCGTTAAACAAAGCATCTACACGTTCTTACTTCAAAAAAGAGAAGAAACCGCATTGTCTTATGCTTCATCCGTAGCCGATACCCGTCTGGTTAATCCAGCTGAAGCAGGTTATTTCCCGGTTTCTCCTGTTAAATTTAATATTTACTTACTCGGCTTTGCACTGGGTGCCATCGTTGCCATTGGCTTTGTTATGTTCAGAGAAACTCTGATTAGTTATGTGGTTTTCAGATCTGAACTGGAGAAAGCAACCAATGCCCGAATCATTTCTGAAATATTAAATGATAATGGCAAAGATGTTATTGTTGTGAAAGATGGTAAGAACAATGCAATCGCTGAGCAATTCAGAGCCCTCAGAACTTCATTGTCTTATCTTGGAATCAACAAAGACAATAAAACCATTTTGCTCACCTCTTCAATTTCAGGAGAAGGAAAGAGTTTCATCTCTGTAAATCTGGGTGTGAGTTTTGCACTCACCAATAAAAAAGTAATACTTCTTGAGCTGGATTTGAGAAAGCCAAAAATCAGTGGCATGCTCAACCTCAATAATCATCCGGGTATGACCGATTATTTAGCTGGACTGGCAGACAGTAAAGAAGTGATCAAACAACATAAAGATCATAAGAATTTCTTTGTCATCCCTGCTGGTAATATCCCTCCAAATCCAAGCGAATTAATTATTAATGGAAAATTGGATGAGCTTATAGAACAGCTTAAAAAGGATTATGATTATATCATCATCGACTCGCCGCCAATTGGCTTAGTGTCTGATGCCCGTCTGTTAAACAAATTTGCCAACCTTACCTTATATGTGGTTCGTCATAAATACACCCCTAAGAGCTATCTTAAATTTATAGATCAGGTGTATGCAAATGCAGAAATTACTAACCTGAACCTTGTGTTCAACGGCTTGAAGCCAAGAGGTGTATTCGGAACTGGTAGTGGTAAAGGATACGGCGCCGGATATGGTTATGGAAGTGGTTATGGCTATGGCTATGTTTCTGAGGAGGCTCGAAAGAAGTCGCCTATAGACAAAATAAAACTGAAACTCAACCGTAAAAAATAACACTTTACTTCTTGTAAATTTTTCATGAACAATCAGCCTACACCCAATCAGAAACGGATGAGCAAGGCCAAGGAATGGATGAAACTGTTTAGTGTTGCAGGTTCAGGTCAAACCATCGTTATGGCTGTCAGCTTTGTTAGCGGCCTGCTTGTTGTTAACCTTTTGCCCAAAGATCAATATGCTCTGTATACCATGGCGAATACCATTCTTGGAACTATGGTAATTCTGGCAGACGGAGGCATCTCCAATGGTGTAATGGCACTTAGTGGTCGTCATCATCATGATCCTCAAAAACTTGGTCAGGTTATTAATACGGGTCTTGATCTCAGGAAAAAATTTGCAATAGCAAGTTTGCTGATTGCGGGACCAATACTGGTCTTTATGCTAACCAAGAACGGTACCAGTGTTGCAATGTCTCTTTTGATATTAGCAACTATTATCCCTACTTTCTTCACCTCACTTTCTGGTAATCTGCTGGAGACTGTTGCTAAAGTTAAACAAGATATCCTGCCGCTTCAGCGTGTCAAAGTAGAAGCTAACCTCGGTCGACTTGTGTTACTGAGTTTGTTTATTTTTATTATTCCTTATGCCTACATCGCCCTTCTTATTTCTGGTATTCCTCAGATGTATTCTAACTGGAAAATAAAACGAAACGCCGAAAAGTATGTCGATTTTCAGGAAGCGCCTCAGCAAGAATATAGAAACAGTATTCTTAAAGTGGTCTACAGAATCTTACCTGGTGCAGCCTATTTTAGTATTTCAGGTACCATCAATATTTATTTGATTTCTATTTTTTCTAAAGATGGAAGCACTGCAATTGCTGATCTGGGAGCATTAGACAGATTGTCGATGGTCTTAACTATTTTTTCTGGCTTGTTCGTTACACTCATTATGCCACGATATGTGCGTTTACCAGATGAAAAGGGTATTCTCTTTAATCGCTTTTTGCAGATTTTAGTGTACCTCTTTGGTCTGAGTTTCTTTATAATAGGCTTTGTGTGGTTATTTGATAAGTACTTGCTAATGTTGCTTGGTAATAATTTTAAGGGACTTGAATTCCCTTTATTGCTGAATATTATTGGTAATTGTATCGGTATGATGGCTGGTAACGTCTATACGCTGTTTACTAACAGAGCATGGAATTTACACCCTTTGTTTTCTATCCCCTTAAGCGCTGCTACAATTGTGGTCGGTGTTATTATTTTCCCAATCGGCACCCTGACTGGCGTGCTTTATATGAATATTTTTATTAGCTCTGTTAACCTTGTCGTTAATAGTTCTTACCTCATTTATAAAATTCACTCTAAAAAACGATAAATACCAAATTCATGAAGAATTCTGTTTGTACACTATTTGAAAAGAATTACCACTACGGTGCAGCTATCCTAACCAATTCACTGGTTAGAAATGGCTTTACAGGCGATATTTACGCTGGTTATAGAGGAAGTCTGCCTGAATGGACCAATATTGCTAAACCTAATAGCAGTCTTAATTGGACTGGGGCAAGCACCATCAATGTGTCAAAGGATGTTCAGCTGCATTTTTTGCCCATGACTTCCGATGCGCACTTCACCAATTACAAAGCGCATTTTATGTTGGAGTTGTGGGACGGACCAGCAAAAGACTCTGACGCAATGTTCTATTTCGATCCAGATATTGTCTTCATTGCCGAATGGCGCTATTTTCAGGAATGGGTTAAATGTGGTGTCGCTGTTTGTGAAGATGTGAATTCTCCGGTATACCCAAACAACCCCCGACGCATTGGCTGGAGAAATTATTTTGTGCCGCTCGGTCATAAAATGAGTGTTAAAGAGCCCATCTATTGCAACGCAGGATTTCTTGGTCTGGATAAATCACACCGTGGCTTTGCAGAATTATGGAAACGTATGATGGATGAACTGGCGCCGATGTTTGGTGGTCTAAACCGATCTAATGTGTCAGGCTTGTCTATTCCCGATGAAATGAAAGGCGACTTCTCTCCATTTGGTCAACCCGACCAGGATGTGCTAAATGCCGTTATCGAAGCCTATGACGGAGAAATTAGTTTTGCCGGTCAGGAAGGTATGTCATTCAAACATGGTGCACCTTTAATTCCGCATGCCCTTGGTAAAATTAAACCCTGGATTTTAAAACCAATCAGTCAGACAATTAAAGGTCTGCCCCCTAGAACAGTAGATAAACTATACTGGCAATATGCTGATGGACCAATAAAACCCCATTCAGATTTTGAAAGAAAAAAAATGAACCTATTAATAAAATTTGCCGCACTAATAGGTAGATTTTATCGCAGAAAGTAATTACAACTTCCTATTTATGATAAATGTAAACACAATACTAGAACTGCAATTAAAGAAAGTAACGGATTGGCACTTGTCTATTCAAATGTCTGAAGATGCTTTGCCATGGAAATTTGTAGAAGAGAACACTTACTGGAATTTTATGCTCTGGCACGAAGAAGATATCGCCAGAATTAAAGATATCGATCCGCTTAGAATTGTAGAAGCAAAACGCAATATCGATAAGTACAATCAGCAACGAAACAATTCTATGGAAAAAATAGATGAATGGGTGCTGAATTTTATCCAAACCAATAACATTCCCGCCGGCACTAAATTACATTCCGAAACTCCGGGAATGATGATCGATCGTCTTTCAATTATGACCCTGAAAAAATACCATATGCAGGAGGAAGTTGACCGTATTGATGCCAGCGCTGAACATTTAGCATCTTGTGCCGCAAGAGTTAAAGTGTTAACTGAACAAATTGGCGATCTTTCAAATGCACTGCAACAGGTATTGAACGATATCGAGCATTCTGTACTCAGTTTTAAAGTATATCGTCAGTTAAAAATGTATAACGACCCAAGTTTAAATCCTCAATTATACTCACGTAATCAAACTACTGTTAATGAATAAAACCAAGCCTTTACACGTCGATGCCTCAACTGGAGGAAGAGGAGATATCTGGATGCGATTGCTGGGTTTTTATGCAATTGCAGGCATTAAACCTGAGCTGGATATTCATATTCTTGTGCCAGAATTTCTCAGACCCCTGGCGCGTGTAACTTATGGCGACCGACTAACTATTGCTGAAAGTAAAACCCCTGAAATGGTGTATTCATACTCTACCCTGGGTATTAAAGACCTTATTCCGGGTATTCTTAAAGGTGAAAAGTACATTGAACCTTTTCATAAAAATGTTATCGCAGATAAAAAGGATAAACAGTTCAAAGATACTATCAACCTCGTTTTGTTTGATCTGTTAGATAAATTAGGAATTGTTCATGTTCCGCCTGAGAAAATTAGTAAAACCTATCATGGTTATCTCGAAATAGTCTCAATAAAATGGCTAAGACATATTAGCTGGGAAACTTTTTCGGATCAGGTAAATAAAGATTTCCCTCAGATTTATGAGCGACTTAATGGTGATATTCCTTTATCCCCGGAACTTGTTATCCCAGACGATGTGAATGAACATGTGGTTGTTTTTCCTAATGGTACCAGTCGGCAGTTTGTGCCAGTTGAATGGGCTAAAGCTAATTTGCCGGGGGCTTATTATGCTTTTTTTCATAAAGACAGAGAAGTACAACAGTTTACCGAAGCTGGTTTAAAAGTGATACCTTACTACAAAGAACCTGGAGATATTATCGCCATTGCCAAACATGCTAAGTGGAATGTTACGACAGATAGTTTCCCGTCCCATTTACTGCAAACTGCCAATAAGAGATGCACTGTTTGTGTGACAGAAGTTAGTATGTCTCGCGTAATTTCGCCAAGTTTCAAGGGTGCTGTGGTGGATAGTGAAGTGCCTTGTCATCCTTGTGTGCACCTAACCAGAGGTGTTCCCTGTGCCGCCGGTTATATGGAATGCCTGAATTGGAAAAACTCAAACTATACCAATAATATATTAAAATCGATCGTCGTATAAATAGTTGTTAATGATAGATAATCTGAATAAAGCCTCTGGCGTACTTTTTATTTGTGGTTCCCTTCAGCCTGGTGCTGACGGTATCGGTGATTATACCCGCCGTATCGCTGGTGAACTCAAGAAAAAGGGTTTAAAGGTTTCTATCATTTCTTTTTTTGATAAACAAACTGATATCATCCTCTCTGAAAGTCAGAAAGTCGATAATACAGTTGTCGATGTGCTTAGACTCCCTGCTAAAACAGCTGTCAAATACAAACTAAAACTCGCTAAAGAGTGGATTGATATGCAAAACCCTGAATGGGTGAGTATTCAATTCGTTCTGTATGCCTTTAATAACCGCGGTCTTCCTCTGTTCTTTGGCAATGAACTAAAGCCATTGTGTGCCAACCGGAAGGTGCACATTATGTTTCATGAACTTTGGTTGGGTGTCGAGAAATTTCCAATTTTAAAAGACCGTCTCTATGGCATCGTTCAGAAAACGATTATTAAATCGATGGTGCAGAAGCTACAACCTAAAGTGGTTCATTCGCATTCTGCTCTTTATCTGAAACTTCTTCAGTACAATAAAATCAATGCGATAAAACTGAATATTATTAGTAATATTCCAATTGCACACGAGCAGGTCAGTCCCAGAGCCCTCATGGCAGATGGTGTATTGAAGTTTCTGGTGTTTGGATATATTTCGCCGAATGCACCAATTGAGGATTTTGTTAAAGAACTTAAGAAAATCGCTGTTCAAAGACATCTAAAACCTGAATTTATTTTCTCTGGTCGCAATGGTGGTTCTTTGAAAGACTGGACTTCAGTCCTGGATACACATCAAGTCCCATACAGCGTCAGAGGTGTGTTAAGTGTCGAAGAATTATCCGATTTAATGAATGCGGTTGATATTGGTATATCGACAACGCCATTTCTACTTTACGAAAAAAGTGGTTCTGTTGCCGCTATGTTCAAACATGGTATTCCCGTTATCAATGTCGCTCAATCTATAGCATGGGATCCTAAATTTCTCGCTGACTTTAAAGCTGATGCTTCAATTGTTGAATTTGTGCCTGGTATGGTCAACGAATGGATCAGTCACCTCGAAAAACCTGAGAGAAAAAACAATCTTTCCAAAATCACTTCGCAGTTCTGCCTTGATCTTGGTATTACTACTTTTAAACCAAACGAATCGTCAAAATCATGAGTAATGCCAATATCATACTGACCCACGCAATTGGCAATGCCAATGTCAGAGCGGCGCTTGCTGGTTTTGCGAAAGGAGGGAACCTCAATGCTTTTTATACAGCTTTCGCCTGCTTCGAATCTGATTTGGTGTATCGACTCGGTAAATATGGCCCGTTTTCTGAGTTTAGAAGACGTTCTTATAATACGGAACTTCAATCTATCACCCACCAGCATCCATTCAGAGAACTTGGTCGTCTGCTAGCTTCTAAATTAAAATTGTCTTCAATGACAGCCCATGAAACGGGTTACTTCTGTATCGATAATGTACTAAATGAACTGGATGCCTCTCTGGCCAATCAGATTTTAAATAATAAATTTAAAGATGCTAAAGCTATATACGCCTATGAAGATGGCGCACTTAAAGCTTTTCAGGCTGCAAAATTAAAACAAATGACTTGTCTTTACGACTTGCCAATAGGGTACTGGCGAGCTGCCAGACACCTTATGAAAGAGGAAATTGATTTGCGCCCTGAATGGGCTTCAACCATCACTGGCTTTAATGATTCTGAAAGTAAGCTGGCCAGAAAAGACGAGGAATTGCATTTGGCTGATGAGATTTTTGTGGCCAGTAGTTTCACAAAATCAACGCTGTCCCATTATCCGGGAGCCCTTAAAGATATTCATGTCATTCCGTATGGTTTCCCTGCAGTTTCTCAGCCCAAAGTATACGATTATTCAAAATCAAGAAAACTGAAAGTGCTGTTCGTAGGAGGTCTGTCCCAGCGCAAAGGAATTGCCTATTTGTTTGAAGCAGTTAAAGAATTTAATATGGCTATCGACCTCACAGTAGTGGGTAATACAACGGGTGTCGAATGCCCTGCTCTTGACAAGGCGCTCGAAAATTGTAATTGGATCCCAAGTTTGCCACATGCTGAAATCCTTAAGCTGATGAAGTCCATGGATGTGATGGTTTTCCCTTCTCTTTTCGAAGGATTCGGTTTGGTGATTACAGAAGCTATGTCTCAGGGCACGCCTGTAATTACTACCGATAGAACGGCGGGACCAGATATCATACAAAATAATGTGAATGGCTGGATTACTGAAGCTGGCTCCTCAGATGCCATTAAAGCTTGTCTCCAAAAGCTAATTGATAATCCAGATCTTCTCAATGAGATTGGGAGCAATGCTTATAAATCTGCTGCAGCCAGACCATGGTCGCACTACAGCAGCGAACTTAATACAGCCGTCGAAACGGTAATGCCTACAAATACTATCAAGCTTGTCAGATAATACCTCATCCATATCGCTCTATCAACAACCTGTTATCAGTCCGGTTAAACTTACCTGGTCTGACCCAACCTGGGTGCTGAAACGCGCTATATGGACCTATTTCTTTTTATTGATATTTGAAGGTGCTTTACGGAAATGGTTTTTACCTGGACTGGCGACACCGCTCCTGATTGTAAGAGATCCAATAGCGTTGTATGCCATTTATGTGGCCTATAAAAATCGCATCTTCCCCAATGTTTTCTACATTAAAGTGGTAAACTATGTGGCACTGATTTCTGTTCTGGCAACCCTGGCAGTTGGACACGGTAATCTGTTTGTTGCGCTCTATGGAGCCCGCCCTATGTGGTTGCATTTTCCGCTTATGTACATCATAGGACAAGTTTTTGTAAAAGAAGATGTAGAGCAAATGGGTAGAGCAATTCTGTGGCTGGCTTTGCCAATGGTAGTTTTAATTGGTCTTCAGTTCTACAGTCCGCAAAGTGCCTTGGTTAACCGAGGTGTAGGTGGCAACATGGAAGGCGCAGGTTTTTCTGGATCTGGCGAATTTTATCGTCCGCCAGGAACCTTCTCTTTTACTTCTGGTTTAGTACAGTTTTATACTTTAGTAGCCGTTTTTGTCTTTTACTTTTTTATTAAAAATGACAAAATAAATAAGTTCCTGTTGTATGCCTCGGCAGTAGCTCTGCTGGTGGCGATGCCTTTGTCAATTAGTCGTTCTCTCATCTTTAATGTTATAATTGAAATTTTATTACTCGTGCTGGCTGTGGCCAATAAGCCGAGTTATTTTAAAAAGATATTAGTTATAGCTGCTCTGGCTTTGCCGGCTTTGCTGATTTTAAATGAAACCAGCTTCTTTCAAACGGCCACGGGTGCGATGACAGATCGCTACGAATCGGCAAATGAGGGCGAAGGTGGCCTGGAAAATGTGTTTGTTGAGCGTTTCCTTGGGGGTATGCTTCGGGCACTCGAAGAATCTACTAACTATCCTTTCTTTGGTCAGGGTATTGGTTTGGGGACCAATGTAGGCGCACAAATGTTATATGGCAGTGTCAGTGGATTCACTATATCAGAGGAGGAATGGGGAAGGCTTATCGGTGAAATGGGGCCTTTACTTGGTATTATCATGATCCTAATTCGCTCGAGTTTCGCATTTAATATGGCTTTCAACTCTTTCAGATATATGAGAAAGGAGAACTTCCTGCCTTGGATGCTAATCGGTGTAGGATTCCTGACTTTCCTGCAAGGGCAATGGGCGCCGCCAACTTCTGTCGGTTTTAGTACCATCATTGGAGGAATGATGCTGGCTGGTTTTAAAGAAAAAGAGGAGCATGCCATTGTCTAATCAGAAATTACATATCGTCCTAATCGGAAATTACCGCAAAGACCATCAGCGGAGCATGAATCTGTTTTTACAAATGCTGTTAGATGGATACGCTACCGCCGGTCACCAGGTCAGTGTTTGCCTGCCTACCGAATGCTTTGGAAAGCTGACATCTAATACACTTTCGGGTATTGGGAAATGGCTGGCTTATATTGACAAATATGTGCTCTTCCCAATCGTACTTCGTTTGAAAGGTTTAAGTCCTGCATACCGAAGCGCCAATACCCGCTTTCATATTTGCGATCATTCTAACGCTGTTTATATCTCGCATCTTCCTGTAGACAGAACCCTGATTACTTGTCATGATGTGCTCGCTATTAAAGGGGCTTTCGGTGATAAATCAGCTTTTTGTGAAGCCTCAAAAGCGGGCGTAGTTTTACAGAAATGGATTCTAAAAAGTCTTCAGAAGGCCCATAAAATCGCTACTGTCTCTCAAACAACGCTCATCCAATTAAAGGAATTAAGCGCTCATCTTAATTTGCCGAATGCAAAGTGGCAAGTGGTCTTGAATGCCTTTAATGAACCATTTGCTGAATTGCCTGTAAAAGAGGCTAAAGATATAACCGATGCAGCGGGGCTTCATTTAGACAAGGGATTTATTCTTCATGTAGGGTCTGATCTTCCCCGGAAGAATCGCAAAATGCTGATCAAATTGCTGAATAAGCTCAAAGATCAATGGCATGGCTCTGTGGTATTGGCTGGACAAGCCCTCGACCCTGCAATGGTTCAATTAATTAAGTACTATGGATTAGAAAACCGAGTCGTAAGTGTAGTCAATCCAAATTTCAAACTCCTGCAAGCACTTTACAGCACTTGTAATGCCTTTGTGTTTCCTTCTTATTCAGAAGGTTTTGGATGGCCTGTCATAGAAGCTCAGGCTTGTGGGGCCTGTGTGCTGGCCTCTAAACACGCGGCGATTATGGAAGTGGGCGGAGATGCGGCACTTTATGCTGATGCCGACGATGTTCATCAGTTTGCTGAAAACTTTAAATTGCTACTTGATAAAGATGTTCAATACACCTTGAAACAAAAAGCCTTAATAAATTGCCAACGTTTTGATAAAACTAAAATGGTACAGAACTATATACATTTGTTAGAGAATTAAAAACATGAAACTGATAAAAGCCCTCATAGTGATTATGCCTTGGCCCATCAAACGATGGTTGCTAACAAAACTATTTGGATACAAACTCCATAAGTCAGCCCGTATTGGTCTTGCTTGGGTATATCCCGGTCACCTTGAAATGGAAGAGAAAAGTATCATCCATCACTTCACTGTGGTTATTCACCTCGATCTGGTAAGAATTGGCTACGACTCCAGTATTGGTCGCAATAACTGGGTAACAGGGATGTCTACTAAATCTGATTCGGAATACTTTAAAGGTCAGGCCGACAGAAAAGCAGAACTCATCATGGGCAAATATTCACACTTCACCAAAGGCCACCACGTCGATTGTACTAATTCTATCATTGTCGGCGACTTTGTAACGATTGCTGGTTATCAGTCTCAGTTTCTTACTCACTCTATCAATATTTACAAAAACATTCAGGATAGTGCGCCAATTATCATCGGAGATTATACATTTGTCGGTACTAACGTAGTTGTTCTGGGTGGATCTAAGCTACCAGCCTATTCGGTACTCGGCGCTAAGTCGCTGCTCAATAAAGCCTATACCGAAGAATGGAAATTATACGCTGGCGTGCCAGCTAAACCAGTATCAGATATCAGTAAAGATGCCAAATATTTTTATAGAAAGGACGGATTCGTTTATTAATCCAAAAACATTATGTGTGGAATAGCAGGAATTATAGGAATTAAAAATAATCAGTCGCAAATTGATGCGATGTGCAGTGCCATGAAACATCGTGGTCCTGACGCAACAGGAACTTTTGTTGAAGATGCCGCTGCTCTTGGTCATGTTAGATTGTCTATCATCGACTTAACAGAAGGGGCCAATCAGCCATTCATTGATAACAGCGGCAGATATGTCATTGTCTTCAATGGCGAGATTTACAATTTTCAGGAAGTTAAAGCTCAGCTGAAATACGAATGGAAAACCGAGTCTGATACAGAAGTTATTCTGGCAGCTTATATTCAATGGGGCAAAGATTGCTTATCTCGTCTCAATGGTATGTTTGCAATCGCTATATGGGACCGCGAAAAGCAATCCCTTTTTATGGCCAGAGATAGAATGGGTATCAAACCGTTTTATTATCATGTTAAAGACAATGTGCTGGTTTTTGGTTCGGAAATCAGAAGCGTACTGGCGACAAATCTGCTTGAAAGAAAAATTGACAGGAAAGGTTTATACGAGTACTTTAATCGCATCGCAGTAAGAACTCCGGGTACTATAATTGAAAACTTATTTCAGTTATTACCTGGTCATTATGCAGTCTTCGAAAACGGTCAATGGAGTACCGAAGCCTATTGGAATCTGCTAAAACCAATTCATAAAGTACACGTACCTGAAAGCTTTGAAGCAGCTAAAATCAGAACCTTCCAACTTTTTGAACAATCCATCAGACGCCGTATGGTGGCGGATGTTAAAGTGGGCGCTTTCCTATCAGGTGGTATAGATTCTTCAGCAGTAGTGGCAACTATGGCCAAGAATAGTCCGCATCCTGTAGAAACTTTCTCTATCATCTTTGATGAAAAAGAATTCGATGAGTCTGAATACGCCAGAATGATTGCTGAAATGTATCAGACCAATCATACTGAAATAAAATTGAAGCCTGAAATGCTGATGGATGAACTTCCTGGCTTCTTTAAAGATATGGACAGTCCGACCGTTGATGGTATCAACACCTATCTGGTATCTAAACTGGTGAAACAAACTGGTATAAAAGTGGTTCTAACGGGTTTGGGTGGCGATGAATTATTTGCCGGTTACAAAAACTTTATCCGCTGGAAACAATACAAATCCAAACAATGGCTATACGAAAACTGGTTCTCCAGAACAGCTGTCAATATCATTAGATTGTTCTATGATAATCGCGCTTTATCGAAAATACACGATTTTCAAAAGATGGGTAAAGTTAGTTTCTCTGATTTTTATAATACCAGTCGCAGTATCTTCCTGAAAGACGAATTGTCTACTTTGCTCGATACACCTGCGGGACTCAATGAGCCGCATTGGGTGGATTTGAAAAGTAAAGTGATTGATACCCTTCCTCAGTTAAGTCAGTATTCAATTGGTGAAATGTCAAACTACACCCTGGATGTTCTTATAAAAGATACTGACCAAATGAGCATGGCATGGGCACTCGAAGTGCGTGAACCATTCTTTGATTATGAACTGGTAGAATATGTACTTGGTGTACCTGACCAGTTTAAATACGATAAGGAAACCCCTAAAAATCTATTGGTTAAATCCCTCGGTACTCTCATCCCAGCTGATATTGTCTACCGTCCTAAAAAAGGTTTTTCTTTTCCGTGGGACTATTGGTTACGCAATGAATTAAAATCGTATTGTGCCGATGCAATTAATAATTTGAATGGCAGAGGCTTATTCAAGAAGGATAGTGTGCTGAACTACTGGAATAAATTTTTGGCCAACGATAAATCAATTACCTGGTCGCATATCTGGTCTTTCGTTGTGCTCGAAAACTGGATGAAAGAGAATAATATTACTGTCTAGAACTAAGAAATGAAAATACTGCGTGTCATCAATAGTATGAATCCCGTAAACGGCGGACCATGCCAGGGTATTCGGAATACAGTGCCTCAGGTTGCAAGTCTGGGTCATGTTTCTGATGTGGTCTGCTTGGATCATCCTGATGATGCATGGATTGGAAAAGATACCTTTAAAGTTTTCGCTGTCGGTAAGGCAAGCGGCCCATGGGCATACAACAAAGCCTTGATGCCATGGCTAATTGAACATCTGTCAGACTATGATGCTGTTATTATTCATGGCTTATGGCAATACCATAGTTATGCTGTCATAAAAGCTGTCAAAGCCCTCAAAAAATCAGGGAGACAAGTGCCTAAAGTGTTGGTTATGCCGCATGGTATGCTGGATCCTTATTTTCAAAAGGCTCCCGGAAGGAAGCTGAAAGCCCTTCGCAACAGTATCTTCTGGCATTTAATCGAATCTAAAGTGATAAATTACGCTGATGGTATTTTGTTTACCTGTCAGGAAGAACTTGAATTAGCGGCTCAGACATTTAATAATTACCATCCCAAAGCTGTTTATAATGTTGGGTATGGTATATTGCCGCCTCCGCCTAAGGAAACTATCGATAATGAAGCCTTCTATCGTCTTTTACCTGAAGCACAAAAACAGTCATTTATACTTTTTTTAAGCCGAATACATGAGAAAAAAGGTGTAGATCTATTGTTAAAAGTCTTTGATAAAGTGTCAAACAAAGTAGATGCGCCATTGCTGGTAGTAGCAGGACCGGGTATCGATACCGAGTATGGAAAATTGTTACTGGAAATAGTGGCTCAATCGGAGTTCCTCAAGTCAAATGTGCGTTTCGTTGGTATGCTTCAGGGAGAGGTTAAATGGAGTGCTTTTTACAATTGCGAAGCCTTTATCTTGCCAAGCCATCAGGAAAATTTTGGCATAGCTGTCGCCGAAGCAATGGCATGCGCTAAACCAATCCTGATAAGTGATAAGGTGAATATTTGGCAGGAGATACAAAACAATCACGCTGGCTTTGTTGAAAATGACACTGAACAGGGAACTGAAAATTTACTAAAGAAATGGGAGGCAAGTAATGGCGAAGAAAGAGAGTCGATGGCCAACAATTCACTATTGGCCTTCAAAAAATATTTCACGGTTGAACAAGCTGCCCATAATTTGATTAATACTATTAATACTATTAAAACGACTAAACATGCATAATCAGAACACACATACCGGACCATCGTTTTCCCTGAAAAACAGAATCGCCAGACTGGTATGGGGATTTGCCAATACCTTGTTCTTTAGATATACCCCAAAACCATTGCATGCCTGGCGCTCTTTTGTTTTGCGTTGCTTTGGCGCTAAGGTTGGAAAAGGGGTTCATGTGTATCCAAAAGTGAATATCTGGGCGCCTTGGAATCTGATACTGAAAGATGGTTGCGGAATTGCGAATGGTGCAACTTTATACTCTCAGGATATCATTACTGTTGGTGAACTGGCTGTTATTTCACAAGGTGCT
>JAIXYV010000107.1 GCA_027490055.1 Bacteroidota bacterium
CTAACCACTGCGTTGTTACCACTGCCTTTTAACTGATAGGCACATTCAACCCGGCTGGTATCGCCATTGATGATTTGAAATGCAAAGGGTTTCTGCTCCTCGATGGTATTAATACTTGAGCGCAGTTGTAATTTGCCATTGACAATAGCAATATCTGTCTGATGCTTGTATCTTAATTGAATGCTTTGAGGCGAATAACCAGCCTGAATAATATAGTTGTGCTTAACAGAGTTTGGACCAGAAATAACTTCCCAATCGATGCCATTGTACAGGTTTTTGTAGGTGATCTGATAATAGTCTTTTAAGCCAACAGCCCAATGCGAAGGGTCATTGCCCTTAAAAAAATTGTATTGCGTAACAGAGGCCATCTGTGGCAGAATATCACAGGCTTTGCTGTTGACGAACTCAACATCTATTCTGTGAAATTTTAAAGTAAAGTCAGATTTAAGCGTTTTAAACTGATGAAAATGGCGCCATAGATTGTCCATGGCTTTCTGGTCTTTTATCAGCAGTGTAAAGCCCTTGTCGGTGTAATAAGAGGTATTGCCTCTGGTTTGCTTGGTATACTTAACAAATTCGGGTAAGCGACCACCATTCTCGAGGAAATGGTTCTGAGCAAACATACTTCCGCCTGATAAGCAGATATAGCTGATTAAACCAAGTATTTTGAGACGGATCTGATATTTAAAAAAAGGCTTCAAGCTTTGCTAACACCAACAATTTAATACAAAGATACATAAATTAGTATTTTAGTTGCCCAGAAACATTAAAAAGTGACGAATACCAAGTATTTTTGCAAACTTAAAATTTCAGAATTTTCATGTCAGAATTAAACGAATTACAATTACAGCGCAGACACAAGCTGGAGCAGATCAAAGCCATGGGCATTGATCCATATCCGGCCGATATGTGGGAAGTGAATGCAACATCAGAGGAAATCTTAGCACAATTTGATGCTGAGAAGAACAATTTCCAATCTGTTAGTATTGCAGGCAGAATCATGAGTTTGCAGCCGAAGGGTAAGGTATGTTTCATGAAAATTCAAGACCATTTGGGTCGCTTACAATTATATGTTGGTCGCGATAATATCTGTCCAGACGACAACAAAGCTTTCTTTGATGAACTGGTATTGCACCACTTGGATATTGGCGATATCATTGGTGTTAAGGGTGAAGTATTTGTTACCAAAACTGGTGAAACTACGCTTAGAGTAAAACAGTTGAATCTGTTGTCAAAATCGCTCAATCCACTGCCTATCGTGAAAGAAAAAGATGGTGTGTTGTTTGATGCCTTCAGCGATCCTGAACTGCGTTACAGAATGCGTTATGTGGATTTGATTGTTAACGCACACGTTAAAGAAACCTTTATCAAAAGAACCAAGGTGGTTCAATCTTTAAGAAACACTTTCAACCAAAGTGGTTATATCGAAGTTGAGACGCCAATTTTGCAGGCCATTCACGGTGGTGCAGCTGCACGTCCGTTTATGACACATCACAATGCTTTGGATATGCCTTTGTACTTAAGAATTGCCAACGAATTGTATTTGAAAAGATTGATCGTTGGGGGGTTTGATGGCGTGTATGAGTTTGCTAAAAACTTCAGAAACGAAGGTATAGACAGAACCCACAACCCTGAGTTTACAGGCTTAGAAATATATGTGGCTTACAAAGATTACAACTGGATGATGGATTACACCGAAACCATGTTAGAGAATGTGGCCATGGATGTTAATGGTACTACTTTGGTAACTGTGGGCGAGAATCAGATCAGTTTTGAAAAGCCTTTCAGAAGAATTACCATGTTTGATGCCATTAAAGAATATACGGGCATAGATGTATCTGAAATGGACGAAAATCAGTTGAGAGATACCTGTCATAAACTGGGCATTAAAACCGACCCAAGCATGGGCAAAGGCAAATTAATTGATGAGATTTTTGGCGAGAAATGTGAGAAGCATTGTGTACAGCCAACCTTCATCACCGATTACCCTATTGAGATGAGTCCGCTAACCAAGAAACACAGAAGTAAAGCCGGACTGGTAGAGCGTTTCGAGTTGTTTGTGAATGGTAAAGAGATTGCGAATGCCTATTCAGAGTTAAACGACCCTATCGACCAGAGAGAGCGTTTTGAGGAGCAATTAAAACTGGCAGGCAGAGGCGATGACGAGGCCATGCCATTAGACGAAGATTTCTTAAGATCTTTAGAATACGGCATGCCACCAACAGCGGGCTTAGGTATTGGCATCGACCGACTAACCATGTTAATGACCAACCAGGCCAGCATTCAGGAAGTCTTATTCTTCCCGCAAATGCGACCAGAGAATCAATAATATTTTACATGAAGAAGGCAGGTAAATCCTGCCTTTTTTATTGATTTAGTCTTGAATTCTCTTAATAAATTTTTGACTCTAAGTTATAGCACTGAAAGAAAGATGTTTGAGATTAAAAGGTGTTATGTATTTCGGCAAGAATCATTTACTACTTAAAATTTCTAACATTTAAAAATAACATTTCTTTAATAGGATTTTACAAAAAATACGCTTTAATTTGTTGAATAAACTAAAATAATTAAACAAATCTGTTATTTTTTATCTAAAAGTTAGGTTTCAGTATTTGGAGATGAATATTGATGATATAACAGAAAAATACAAATAAGTATCTTTAATTTGGTATGAAACACATTAGGTACATATCATTCTTGATATTGCTCTTTTTGAATATTGAGTTGATTGCTCAATCAAATAGGCATTATGAAACTAATCCTGATAAGAAAAGAGCCAATATTTGGTATTTTGGACAAAACGCAGGCATCTCTTTTAACACCAACCCTCCGACCGCCTTATTTGATGGGAAAATAAATACCTTTGAGGGTTGCAGCAGTATGTCTGATACTGGAGGCAACCTTTTGTTTTACACGGATGGTTTAACTGTTTGGGATAAAAACCATCAAGTTATGTCCAATGGCACTGGATTATTAGGCGATAAATCATCGACTCAATCTGCTATTATTATTCACCATCCAGAGAATGATAGTCTTTATTACATTATTACAACTCCGTATGCGTATGATTACAACATTGGAGCGCGGGTAAGTATAGTAAATATTTATCAAAATCGCGTCTTAACAAAAAATCTTACTTTGCATCCTAATAGTTCTGAAAAAATTACTGCCGTGAACCATAGTAATGGGAGAGATATTTGGATTGTTGGTCATGAGTATGGGAATAGTAAATTTTTTAGCTATCTCCTTACTAAAAATGGGTTTATTAATTGTGGTTTGATATCTAATGTTGGCGGTAGTTTAGAAAGTGACGAATTTAACAATCAAGGGCAAATTAAATTTTCAGTTGATGGAAAATTACTCGCTATTTGTCACTATACTGATATGCTTGTGGAGCTTTTCGAGTTTGACAACTTTAATGGAATGTTAAAATTGAAAAAATCAATTTATACAAATGGATTTATCTCAGGAATCCTTCCTTATTCAATTGATTTTTCTTATAATGGTTCTTTTCTATATATCTTCTTAAGAGATAGCCACTTGCTTCAATACAACATCAAGGATAATAAATTGAAATCTATTTTGAAACTTACCTCTGGTCAATGGGGACAATGCAGTAGAAGTCCAATTGGGAAAATACTCTTTCAACTTAAGGATTCTTCATTTTTGTACACAATCTCTAATGATAATGATTCAAATGCTTCCATAATTAATAATTTTATTTCAGTATCTCCTAAAAAAACTATTTCCTCGTTACCTAATTTCAACCAAAGCTATTTTTACACACCATCAATTGACTTTGCTTATAAGTATGATTGTTATCTTAATAAAATTGAATTTGAAGGTAGAGATACCTTTTATTCTGATTCATTTAACTGGCTTATAAAAAAAGTTTATGGAAGCAATCAGCAGTCTGCATCAATCAAGAATCCAACAGTAAGCTTTCCAGATACTGGACTATTTGAGATTCGATTTATAGCAACTAAAGGAATCAGAAGTGATACTGTAACAAAAAAAATAAACATTTTTTCGAAAATCACAAAGGGTTTTCTTGGAAAAGACACAACCTTTAAATCAGATATTCCGTTTAACCTTATTCTAAAAACTCCTTCTGAATCAAATTGCATTCTATGGCAAGACAAAAGTAGTGGTGAAACTTTACAAGTTGATACCGCCGGAGTTTATTATGTAAAAATCACAAACAAAGCATTTTGTACGGTAAGTGATACGATTGTCGTTACCCGATGCGATAATAGCATTCCAAAACCTTATATTTTCAGAAGTAACGATACCCTCCGAACGAAATCTTCAGAAGCTGACAGCCTTATCTGGTTTAAGAATGGGATGCTGCTAACTGTTACAAAAGATACTTTTATTTTACTCACCGATACCGGAACCTATAGAGTTGAAGTTACCAAGCAGGGTTATTGTAATAAGAGTAGTGACAATTTAACTTATACATGTCTTATTGGCCTTTCAATTCCTGGCTTGCGACTTAGCAGCGATACTCTTTATGCTTCCCAATCACAAGCAGACAGTTTTGTTTGGTACAAGAATGGCAAGAAACTCAAAGTGACTAAAGAGTCGTTCATTAAACTTTCTGATACAGGAAGCTATCAGGTAGAGGCCATCAAAAAAACATATTGCAACCGCAGTAGCACAGCTTTTAAGGTTTCAAAACTTAATACAGGTCTTCTTTCATTATCTTCTAATAACATAAATATTTATCCTAATCCGGTTGAAGAGATTTTAACTATTGAGACACATAGTGTAGAAAACTTTAACATTAGGCTATACGATACTCAAGGGAGGCTAATTTTAGAGAAAAGATACGAAGGCACAAACACAGCAATAAGTTTAAGTGAATTTACAGAAGGAATATACCTGCTAGAGCTAAACAACTATCAAACATTCTTTCGCTATAAAATATTAATCAGGTAACATGAAAAAACTACTACTTATGATTCTGCCTTTATAATGGATATCTGAGGAAGTCGAGCAAGTTACACTCTGTTGATTAGTCTGTCTAAGCTTGTAAGTGGCATTTATACTGTTTATGCCCCTGAACTTAATTACTACTACAAACTTGTATTAATCAAATAAAAAATACAAATGTTACTTTTAAAGTCCCGCTAAATTACTCTTTGGCGGGACTTTTTACTTCCCCTCGAAATTCAAATTACTTGGTTCCTTCTGTATGGTAGAAGATGGCGGAATATCAGACAGGATTTCCATTTTGATATCGTCGAACCAGATTTGTCCTTTGCCAGAAAGTAAAGCGCCGAAGCAAATCAGTTCGGCTTCTTCAATGACATCCAGTTCAAACGAATAGGTCTGCCAGTCGATGCTGCCTTTTAACTGCTTGTCGTACATGTTATTGAAATCAAGCACCGTGTAAGGGTAATTTATGTCTACGCGCATCCATAATCCTGCCCAGCCATCTACATTTTCTAACTTTAATCTACCAGAAAATTTGACGCGTTTGCCTTTGTATTTATCCGGCAATGTTTGCTGCATTAAGGTGCCAAAGCCTTTGCATTTTTTAGCGGTGCTTTTAATGGTGGCTACATGGTTGCTGTCCTTAGAAGTAGTGTCCAGTCCCATTACATAATCTTCCGGATTAGATCCGGCAATGATCCAGCCTTTTGGCAAGGGTAAATCTGAATGGGTAAATGATGCTGCCAGTAATACTACACATACAGCTATTAGTATCCTTTTCATACTATCAAAATTAGAGATAAATTAACTAATCGATACTTTTAATTTTCAAAAGCACCCATATCCGGATTGGCATCGCGCGATTTTTCGTCGAGATCTACCAGAGTTGCCGTTGCTGGATTGGCCTTGCCTATAGCGGGCGATCCTGTTTTAAGCTTTAGATTCAATCTTGAAATATCTTCAAATAATGGGTCTTTACTGCGAATATTACTTGTACCACCTAAATCCGTTTTTGATTTGTACAAACTGAAGGATAAGCCTGCCAATAACACTTTACTGTCGTTGGTAAGGTCGACACCAAATTCGCTGTCTAATGGTCCCCAAAGTATCGAATTCTGGATATTAAAACTGATATCAAAGGTTCTGATGATCTGTTTTTTATCGTTTCTTAAAATATTATTGAAAATGACATGTGGATCTCTGCGTCCATTAGCGCCATTGTAAAATGTACAATTGTTAATCAGATAATCACCGCCATAGTAGCCAATAAAAGTATTGGCGCCACAATTGGCAATTACAGAGTTTTCCATGGCAATAGCAGCTGTCAGACCAAGTACCCCATAAGCACTCATGTTTTTGATGGTCGTATTTTTAATGATCAGGTTGCGTGTGCCAGATTCAGGAAGTGAATCAACCCAGATACCAACAGTGGCATTTTTAATGATGGCGTGCTGAATGGTATTATTAACACTGCCTCTGTAGAAATGGAAACCACGCCATTGTCCAGATTTATCCTGATAAATATTGTCTAATCTATCGCCTTCAAAAATCACTTGTTCTGTTTTAGTGCCATTAATTTTTAGTGTTCCAAACACATTGATGGCACTAATATTATATTTTTTATTGGCAGTATCAACAAAGACAGAGTTTGGCGTCGTGTAGAAATGTAAACCTGGTCCGATGCTTAAAGTTGCTCCATCTTCCACATAAACGGCATTAACGATGACATAGGGTTTGTCTTTTAAAATAAGGCTGTTAGTACCTGTAAAAACGGTATCTTTTAAATAGTAAGCATCCCAGCCATAGGCGGCTAATTGCACATACTGTCGGTTGCCATTGGTTTCAAATTCGATACTGTCGCGCACCAATGCCGGATTAAGGACATTATTGGCATCTAAAGTAGCTTCTACAAACACCCAGGCACTGTCTTCAGGAAGTATCTCGACATCATTGATGCGTCGACCAGTTAATCCATCTACATTGATTCTGAATGGCGAAGAAGTACCGCCCATCAATGTCACATTCAGACTCACCTTTTCTTTATAAGGATTTCTGATCATGAAGCGTTTATTGATAGAGCGAGGGAAATTGCTGCCAGGTAATCTGGTAAATACAGTGTCAAAATAAACAGTGTCTTCTGAAAAATTCAGGGTGCCGGGATCGGTTAAGAGTTGATCATCTTTTCTACACGAAGAGAAAACAAACAGCAGGCAGGCAAAAACAAGGAGTTTATTTAACATTCTGAACTTACAAATATAATGGATTTCGTTTGTATGGTAGAAGTAACGACTCTTGTAAAAGAAAATTGTACGGTGGCGTTGAAAATGAAGGTTTACTGACGTGGACCTTTTGGTTGCAGTGGTCGCACTTCAAGATTGACCTGATGAAAGTTATCAGGCGTTTTTAAAGCGTATACCATCATGTCTGCCACATCCTGAGGCATCAGCATATAATCGTGTGGCTGGATATTCGGACTGTTTCTAAAGAAATCCGTTTTAACACTACCAGGATACACGCAAGTTACCTTGATTTTAAAGTCACGCAGTTCGCGCCAAATGCTTTCACTAAAACCTTTTACAGCCCATTTGGTAGCACAGTAACCACTTACCATCGGCATGCCTTCTAAGCCCGCCGTACTGGCAATATTGATGATGTGACCAATACCTTGTTGTTTCATAACAGGAACCGCCAAACGGGTGCAATAAAACATGCCATTAACATTGGTTTGCATCATGGTATCCCACTGTTCCATTGGTAAGTCTTCGACATTGCCGAAATAACCTAATCCAGCATTGTTAATCAATACATGAATGTTTTGATTGCTTTCAGAGAGGATCTTGTTAAAGGCAGCTTCCACAGAGGTATAATCACGTACATCGGTAGAGATAAAGTGGAAATTGGTGTCGTCGGTGTCGAAGTTGTTGCGACCTAAACCGTAAACGATAGCACCTTCTTCAAGCAATTGGCGGCATAAAGCTTCACCAATACCTTTACTAACGCCGGTTACAACTGCAATTTTATTCTTAAGATCCATATTAGTTTAAAATAAAGCGGGCACATACCCAGTTCTTTTTCATTTTATTTTCCTGGAAAACTAACCCGTATTTCTCGCATTCTGTGCGGATATCAGCGAGATCGTCCAGGTAAAATCCACTTAGAAGTAAGACCGAACCTGGGTTCATAGTTTTCACATAATGGTGAATATCTGCCAGTAAGATATGGCGGTTGATATTGGCAATAAATACGTCAAACATATTTGGATAGGATTTCAGCATGCCAGCATCACCCAATACCATTTCAAAGTTAGGGATATTGTTTTTCTCGATATTTTCCTGAGCATTTTCGTAGCACCAGCTGTCGTTATCAATACCAATCACACTCTTGCAACCAATCATTGAAGCCAATATGCCTAAAATGCCGGTGCCGGTACCCATGTCCATCACCACTTTATCTTTAAGGTCTATTTCAAGCAGATATTCTGCCATCATGCTGGTGGTTTCGTGGTGCCCTGTACCGAAGCTCATTTTTGGATCGATGATGATCTCGTATTTGGCCTGAATATCGGTTTTATGGAAACTACTTTTTATAAGGCATTCGTTGCCAATGAGGATGGGTTGAAAGTAATTTTTTTCCCATTCTTCGTTCCAGTTTTTTGGTTTGATAATGTCTATGCTGTATTGCTCAAAACACAATTGTTTTTCAATCAATTCATCAATGATGATCTTGATTTCTTCCATAGTTTTTTCGCCTTCGGCGATATAAGCTTTTATCGCTTCGTCTTCGGCGGTGCCTTCAAATCCGAAATCACCAAGATAGGCTGAGATAATTTCAACATTCTCTTCTACTGGTTCGCAAGCGGTGAGGCTTACCTCTATATAATTTGTCATATGTTATGCTTTAAATGATTGAAGGATCTGACCAAAACGGAAAATATCCTCAAAAGAGTTGTACAAAGGTACAGGTGCCATTCTGATGACATTAGGATTTCTCCAGTCGGCGATGACACCATGCAAGGTCAGGTAATCAAAAAGCGCTTTGCCTTTTTCACCTGTAAGTACACTAATCTGGCAACCTCTTTCAGGAGCAGGCGGGGTAATAATATTGAGTTCCAGATCGGTATTATTGACCATGGCTTCGTCGATTACAAAATTGAGATAGGCATTGAGTTGTTTGCCTTTTGCCACCAATTGAGACATGCCTGCTCTGGCAAATATATCAAGTGACACTTTATGCACGGCCATGCTAAGCACAGGCGCATTGCTGAGTTGCCATCCGGCTGCACCAGGTTCGGCATCAAAGCCTTTCAGCATTTTAAAACGCTCGTTCTCGTTATGTCCCCACCAACCGGCAAATCGCGGTAAGTCGTTGTTACGGGCATGTTTTTCATGGACGAAAACACCGCCTACACTTCCTGGTCCGGAATTTAGGTATTTGTATGAGCACCACGCAGCAAAATCTACTTGCCAGTCGTGTAATTGCAAATCAATATTACCAGCAGCGTGTGCCAGATCAAAACCAGCAACAGCACCAACTTCATGGGCTTTTTTGGTGATCTGTTCGATATTGAACACTTGTCCGGTATAGTATTGAACACCACTAAAAAATACCAGAGCCACACTATCTTTATTGTCTTCAATGGCCTGAATGATATCTTCGTGTCTCAGAGTATGCTCGCCCTCTCTTGCTTGTAATTCGATGATGGCTTCGCTAGGTTGATAACCGTGAAATTTAACCTGAGATTCTACCAGGTACATATCGCTGGGGAATGCACCTGCTTCCATGATGATTTTATAACGCTGAGCAGTTGGGCGATAAAAGCTAACAAACAGGAAATGCAGATTAGATGTCAGTTGATTCATCACCACCACTTCGAGTGGCAAAGCACCTACTACTTTAGCGGCATTATCGGTTAAAAATTTATGGTAATGGAACCAAGGGTTTTTGCCTTGAAAATGGCCTTCAACACCCAGATTTTTCCAGTCTTCGAGTTCTGTCTGTAAAGCTGTTGCTGTTGCCTTTGGTTGTAATCCAAGCGAATTGCCTGTGAAATACATGGTATCCTGCCCATTGTGAACAGGAATATAAAATTCGTCTCTGAACGAACGCAAAACATCATTTTGGTCTGCTTGCTGAGCAAATGAGAGGGTATTCTCAAAATTCATGAGGCAAAGGTAATATCATTTTAGCGTCTATCCATAACCCGACAAAGGCTGTTTATAAACACACTATGGGTTTTTGCGACGCCATAAAATAATGATGTCTTCGTCAGGTTTTTTCAGACTGTCTATCTTCTCGTAGTGTTTATTATAGAATTCAGTTTCTGGCAGAAACCACGAAAAATAGGCGGTGGTGTATGTGGTGATTAAGTAATCTGGTGTTTTGGTGCTCAGGTCTTTCCAAATTTTTTCACGGTTTTTTAAACCATAAGCATTGTTCTGAAAGTGGATAGGCAGGGCAACAGGGACAAAAGTTACCGGTACTTTTTCGGATTTTAAGTAGTAGTCTGATCGCGTGACATAATCTACAAAAAGGGTTTTGTCCTTTTCTTTTTTCAGAAAATCTGCAATTTTATCGCTTTGATAAGGCGTCACAGAGTAAGTAAATTTAATCTTGTTATTGTCGTCGAGCTGATACATAGTGTAGATGCACAGGATAATGATGGGCAATTTTAAGCCTAAGGTTTTCTCTTGCAGTTGGCCGTAAACCACGATCACAAAAACAAAGAATGTCACAAAAACCGGAAAGTAGTAGTGTCCGAAATTGTGTGGCGAGGCCAATACCAGAGCGAAAGATGCCAGAAAAACGACGAGGATTAGTAATACATTAGTTTTGATTTCCTTCAATTTTAAACTTTGATAAGTGATAAAACCGGCAAAGAATAAGAGGGGTATAATTTTATGAAACAGGTTGTCGTATAAGTCGTTCAGTTTTACTTTAAAGCTCACCACTTCTTCAGTGCCGATATAAAAAAAGTTATACTTCAGCATATCGAAAAATCCAGACAAAGAGCCACCAATGGCCAGCAGAATAATAAACAATGCGCTTGGTATAAGAACGGCCAGAATGCTTAATCGCAATGACATCTTAGCTTTATTCTTTAGGTAGATTAAGTATGCCAAAGGAACTACCATCAGGATAAAAGGCTCTCTGAACCAGAAGGCAGTGCCTACTAGCGCCAGTGCCACTATTAGTCCACGTTTAGTTATGGCATCTCTTAAACTGAGAGCAAAACCGAGCAACAAAAACATCATCCCAAATATCTCGGTGTATAGACCATCGCCAATTGTATTTTTAAAAATAGTAAAGTAGAGAGCAATGGGCGTAAACAGCAAGGAGACAGATAATGATTTGGTTGATTTATAAACGATATAGTAGAGAGACAGACTTAATGTTAACAGTCCTGAAAATGCGGTCAGAAATAGAGCCGTTACCGGATCCGGACTGACTAACATGAACAATTCTAGCAGGTAAAAAATGCCAGGTGCTTTGTTTTCCCAGGCATCGACATACAAGGTGCCGCCATTTAAATCTTTATAAGCCACAGCGCCAAACAAACCACCATCAGTATGAATAGTGCCAGGTTGGATATAATTCAGGATTAAGCCGCTTGAAATAAAAGCAATTGCAGCAAATCCAAAGTAGAGTTTGCTTGGATGATCGGATTTAGGCAGGTTGATGGAGGAAATGAACAAGGTCTTTGGTAATTATATTCAACATATGAAAAACTTCATCAAAGCCTTCTTGTCCTCCAAAATAAGGGTCTGGAACGATTTGGTCTTTGTAGGTATCGTGAAAATAGGTAAGTAAGTTGACTTTATGAGCCATGGCTGGATTAAGGGCCACCACATTGTTATAATTGCTATGGTCCATTACCAGTAAATGGTCGAATTCGTCGAAATCACTTAAGCGAATTTGTCTGGCTCTATGCGTAAGAACAATATCGTTTTTTTCGGCCGTCTTTCGCATTCTGGGATCCGCTAATTCACCCGCATGCCAGTCGCCAGTACCACAAGAGTCGTAACTGAACACATCAGACAGATTTAAAGTATTAACATGGTGGGCAAATAGCCCTTCGGCAAGCGGACTCCTGCAGATATTTCCTAGACAGATAAAAAGTACTTTCATTTCAAAGGTGTACTGAAAGGAACTTTCAGCAAGGGCAAAATTAAGGCAAATATATTAATCGAGCACTTTTACATTGTGCCCATATCAGTGGCAGTGCCTCTGCTACCGTTGCATTTTCTGGCGCCTCCACAAGCACTGGTGAAGACAATTGTCATAATTAAAGCGATAAATAAAATGGTTTTATGTTTCATAACAGAAGGGGTTTATACTTTACAACGCAAATATCTGTTATTAAAGTATAAGTCTCTAAAAACTTTTCCAATTGTGATGGTATAATGGTCAGTCTGACTTAAAATAAGCCTAAATTAGTTATTTTTGTAAGCATAACGCATGTTTCATTCATCAAAATTTTTCTTGTTAAGATGCCTGGTAGTACTAGTATTACTGATGAATTTAACAGCGTTCTCGCAAGCATACAGGGTCGTAGTTCCCAACAATCCATTAGAAATTAAATATCAACCTGATGCCGACAGTCTGCAAGTTTATTCGATAATTTACAGACTAAAGAACCAATATCTCAGCAAGGGATATCTGGCAGTTAATACCGATAGCATCGTTTGGGGAAGGAAAGAAGTTAAGGTGTATTTGTTTACCGGGGATGTATACAGAATTGGGGAAATTGAAGTTGTGAACGATTCGGCAAAAGGGAAATTTAACCAGCTGAATTCCAGATATACCGGGTCAGTTATTGATACCCTGAGTGGTAGCAGAATGGCAGAGAGTATTCTGACTTATATGGATAACAATGGCTATCCTTTTTGTAAAATACAGGTCAATGCCGATGCTGATAAAGAAAAAATCAATTATCGCTTAAGGGTCAACGAAGGTCCGTTTTTTATGTTCGATACCGCGCATATAGACGGTGATCAGGTGCTGAGTAAGAAATTTCTGGAGGCCTATACTGGCATCAAAACCGGCACACCTTATAATGAGATGTTATTCAGAAAGGCTCACGAGAAACTCAATCAGTTGCCTTTTCTTATATCAGAGAGAGTGCCGCAAATGGTATTTATATATGGGGGCAAGGCCAGACCTTATTATTATTTAAAGAAGCGAGCCTCAGATCAGATCAATGGTATTATCGGATTAGCGCCTTCTACTGGTACAGGTAACCAGCAAAATAGCGTTGTGTTTACGGGTGAATTTGCTTTAAGACTCAATAATTTATTCAAGAGTGCAAAGATGCTTAGCATTAACTGGCGCAGCTTTAAGGCAAGGTCTCAGGAATTAAAGACAGCCTTCAACTATCCATATATATTTGGAAAGCCAGTAGGTGTAGATGTGGCATTAGATTTTGTAAAATTTGATACTCTGTACAGTACGTTTCAGAGGCAGATAGGCTTGCAATACTATACGTCTGGGATCAACGGATTTAAGTTCTTTTATCAGGTAAATTCAACCAATTTAAATTCCATAGATACGGCAAGAATCCGCCAGACTAAACAGTTTCCATCCACTAACGCTGTAGAGCTAAGGCAGTATGGCTTTACTGCAGCTTTTAATTTGTTAGACAACCGGAATAATCCACTAAAGGGGTATTTTATTGATGCGGTATTTTCGGCCGGGACTAAGTCCATCGTCAGAGATAATCAGATTTCAGAGATTAGGTTCGGACCATCACAATATACCTTGTATGATTCTTCGATTTTAAAAACCAATCAGTTTCAATTTAAGGTACGCATTGACAAGTATATACCTGTAGGGACTAATACCACGATAAAATTAGGTTTATACAGTTCGCAAATTTCAGCGCCGAGAATCTATTTTAATGAACTATTAAGAGAAGGCGGGATAAATTCGCTGAAAGGATTCAACGAACAGAGTATATTTGCGAGCAATTTCAATCTTTTTGAATTGGAGTTCAGATATCTTATTGGTCAGAATTCGCATATAAAGGCATTTTGGAATGGTGCTTATTACGAAGACAAGAGTTATGGACGCGATAAGGCTATTTACGACAAGCCATGGGGATTTGGAATCGGAGGAAATATCGAAACTGGAGCAGGCGTATTATCCTTGGTTTATGCTTTAGGTAAAGAGAAAGGGAATAGTTTTGATTTTCGAACGGGCAAGGTACATTTTGGGTTAAGTAGTTATTTTTAGAAGTATTGTTATATCGCTGTTTTTATTGGTTTACTGTTCGGCAAACGGTCAGGTAGACTCATCTCAATTTTTACATGAGATGGATAGCATTAATAATGTATTGTATAACGAATTTATAGGAGATACATTGGTCAAGAAGGATACCCTCACTCCAGAGAAATTTGTTCCATATGACAAGCAGATTTACAGGAATTCAAAAGCCAATTTAAGGAAGTCGCTGGCATCCTCGAGTAATCCACCAATCAGAAAGAACTTAAATAACTGGATTGTCTTTGTTTGGGGCTTATTGATAGTTCTATTGATTATTTTCTTCAAGTCTAATTTCCCTCTGCAGTATCGGTTACTTAACAAAGCTTGGTATAGTCATATTAGTTTTAATGAATTTTTTGATACCCAGACATCGGTCTTTAAGAACAGTAAATTTTTTACCTGGCTGATCATCAGTCTGACGATTTCGATGGGCGTTTATATTGTCATTAAGTCTGGAAGTTTTGATATAAAATTAAACGAGATGGCATTAATTGGCTTGATTTGTTTGGCTGTCATAGCTTTATTTACTGCCAATCAGTGGTTAAAAAATGTCTTTGCCTTTTCATTTTACCAGCCAGGCTTAAGTCACGATTATGCGATTATCTTCAGGATTCAGGCCTATGTTGCCTCTTTAATATTATTGCCTGTCATCATGATGATCTATTACAATGGGTCATGGAATATGAGCATTGTTACTACGGTTGTTCTGATTGCTTATATTATTTTAGTATACGCTGTAAGTTTGATTAAATTTATCTTTTCAGGACGCTTTTTACAAAACCAGTCAAATTTCATTTTAATTTTGTATCTTTGCGCCTTCGAAATTTTACCGCTACTAGTGCTGGTAAAGTCGATAACCAACTTGCTTGAATATGACTAAAGACGGAAAAGTTAAAACGATACTAATTTCTCAGAACAAGCCTGAACCCGGCAAAAAGTCGATATTTGACGATCTTGCAGCCAAGTTTAAACTTAAAATAGATTATCGTTCTTTCATACAGGTAGATCCAGTACCTGGTCGTGAAGTCAGACGCAATAAAATCAATATTCTGAACCATACAGCCATTATCTTTAATTCAAAGAATGCTGTTGACCATTTCTTCAGAGTTGTTGAAGAGCTCAGAGTGGAACTCCCTCAGGATATGAAATACTTTTGTCTGACAGAAGGTATTGGTATGTATATCCAGAAGTACATTTTCCTAAGAAAGAGAAAGGTTTTCTATCCAAAAACAAATTTAGAAACAGATTTTCTAAACCTTATTTTGAATCATAAAACGGAGAAATACCTGTTTCCATGTTCAGACATAAGAAAGTCGACAATCCCTGATTTCTTTAAAAAGCACAAACTTAACTTCGTTGAAAGTACGATGTACAAAACAGTTTCTGCTGACTTAAGCGATTTGGAAAATGTATTCTACGATGTAATTGTTTTCTTTAGTCCAGCAGATATTAAATCCCTTTTTGATAATTTCCCTAACTTCAAACAGAACGATACAAGACTGGCAGTATTTGGCGAAAGTACACAGAAGGCGATTTTAGAGCACGGACTGTTTTGCAATATCCCAGCCCCAACCAAAGACAATCCATCGATTGTTAAAGCGATAGAGTCTTATATCAAGGTAGTAAACAGTTAATCTGTGATTCTTCGGCAATGGTAAGCCATTGCTTTGCCCTTATAAGGGAGAACAAACAGAAAGTCTTCCCCACCTTCACTTATTTTCAGAGATTTTCTTAATGAATCAGTGGAATATTTCATGCCTCTGACTTTTAAGTTAATTTTATTGATCTCCAAAGCCTTTAAGTAGGACGCGCCAATTTTTGAGGAAAATTCGAAAGCCTTTACAATCTCGAAGACTCTGCCAATAAAAGTTTCTAATAAACTATCAGAACAGAAGTATGGCACGGTGGCATCAATCATAGGAAGCTCTAATTGAGAGGCATAATTCTTGAATTGTCTTAATTTAACAACAGAAGCACCAGCTTCGTACAGATATTTTCCAGTTCCAGTGCTGTTGGATTGAGTTTTGTTTTCAGTGCCGAATCTGGCAATTAAAGTTTTGTCCTTTTTAACGTCTACTGCAATCAATTCACAATCATTTTGATTTTTTGGAAGGCTATTACAAACAATTAACAACTCTTTCATTTCGCCATTTCTGCTGATGGCATACATCTTACTGATATTATCTAATTCTTTAAATGCCTGCTCATAATCGTATAGAGGCGAGCATTTAATGAGGATTGTATTTGATATTTTTTTAAGCTTCGGCATTAGATCGATGCAGTTCGGAAGATGATCTTTTAATAAGATTTGTCTTTGCTCATCAGCTCGTCTGTCGGGATCAATGTAAATTAGGTCGAACGTAGCATCTGAACGATCTAAAAATTCTTCTGCTTTTTGGGAAATTCTATTAATGTTATTGATATTTAACCGACTGAAATTAAATTCACAAATATCATTTAGTTCAATATCTGGTTCAATAGAAATTACCTCTTTAAATGTCTTTGAAAATGCGATATCATCCATGCCCAATCCGCCCGCCAAAACCAGAGCTGATTGTCCGCTGAATAAAGAAGCTTTGAAATTAGCGACATCTTCGGCGGTGCATTGCTCGAAGGCTCGTTTTGTGAGCAGACATTTATTCTCACTGAAAGAGGGAAGTTTATCTTTAATGGCTTTCTTTAAATCGTTGACACTTAGTACCAGTCGCGCCGATTGACCAAAAGTGTTCAAATATTTGTACAGAAACTTGTCCTTTCCGAGTATTTCTACCTCGTCGAACAGTAAATTAATTTCGTTATCTGAGAATTTAGCGCTAATTTTGTATATATTTATAAAAGAATGAAAAAAATTAAATTCATTGCAGCGGTTGTAGTTTTGGTAGCTTTAGTAGCTTCTTGTGGTGGTCGTAAAGACAGATGTCCTTCTGTTGGCAAAGTTATTTCAGCAGAGGCAACTTTCATAGCATAATTTTATGGTCTGGCATCCGTTACAAAAATCGGAACAGTTGCACAGCCTAATAGAACAATCTGTAGAAAAGCCTATTGTAATTTTTAAGCACAGTACCCGCTGTGTCATAAGTTCTATGGCTAAGGACAGACTTGAAAGACAATGGCAGCAAGATATTTCTGTACCATTTTATTACTTAGACTTGCTCCAGTTCAGAGCTATTTCTAATGAGATTGCTGATGTAACCAATGTTGAGCATCAGTCGCCTCAAATCATCCTCTTATCAGGGGGTAAGTGTGTTTATACAGCCAGTCACGGCGATATAAACATCAAAGCTATTCTTAGCGCGCTTAATTAGTTGAGTAACTAATTGAGATATTTTGCTGGATGTCTGGGTGCAGACTCAGAGAAACCGGGCAAGTCTTTGCGACTCTTTCGATAATTATTCTTTGCTTCTCATCCATTGTTTCTGTCGTTACAATTTCTAATTTAACGTCAATAGCAACTATTCTTCGTGGCCCTTCAGTATTCATAATTTTGGTAACTTCAGCGTGAGTACCTTTCATGTTGATACCACTTTTGTCGGCATGAATTCCTAATACAGTAATCATACAAGCTGCCAGGGAAGTTGCAGCCAGATCTGTTGGCGAAAATGCCTCACCTTTACCATGGTTATCAACTGGTGCATCTGTAACAATGGTAGAATTTGATGCCAGATGTGTGGCATTTGTTCTCAAGTCATTTAAATATATTACCTTTGAAGTACTCATTTGTGATGTTGAATATTTCCAGCAAAAATACAAAACTATTCAGGATTAAAGCATGGCTTTTAGTGACATTTTTAATGTCTTCTAAACTCTTTGCACAGGAGCTGTACGATATCACATTCGAGGACAAGTCTCTAAAAGCAGGCATTCATGCCAGTCCAAACGGCACGGGCCTCTTTTATCGCAACACTGTGCCTGTAAAAGGCAAGAAGTTTAGAGTTTTTGATATCAGCCTTACTGGCGTGCGCAGTATTAAAGAAAAAACGATTCTGAACCAGAGAATGTTCAATCCATCGCCTTATGTTTACGGCAAGATCAACAGATTGTATGCCCTGCGTCCAATGTTTGGATTGCAGAAAACAGTAGCTGAAAGGCAGAGCAAAAACAGCGTAGGCGTAAATATTTTCGCGCTTGGCGGTATTAGTCTGGGTCTGGTAAAACCAATTTTTGTTGATGTGGAAGCAGTTGATCCGAATACGCCAAACGCATTTTACACATTATCATTAAGATACAATCCCAGCTCGATCAATAAAGATAAAATTTACGGATATTCTTCCTTTGATAAGGGAATTGGGCAAACAAAACCACAACTTGGATTGTCTTTTAAGGCGGGTGCAGATTTTAATTGGGGATATTACAATTCAGATTTCAGATCGATAGAAATAGGGGTATTATTAGACTATTTTCCGGCTCGACCAGAGATCATGTATGGGATAAAAAACAAGGTAGTTTATTCTTCCTTTTATATTAGTTTTGCACTCGGAAAAAATTATTAAGTAGCTAGATGTCAGAGATTATAAACGATAAACAACGCAAACGGGTAAAGCCAGACTGGCTTAAAATTCAGATACCTGTAGGCGAGAATTATGCAGAGGTAAAGCAAATAGTAAAAACCCATAAACTACATACTATTTGTGAAGATGGTAAATGTCCTAACATGGGCGAATGCTGGGGCGCCGGCACAGCTACTTTTATGATACTTGGAAATGTTTGTACCAGAAGTTGCTCGTTTTGTGCTGTAGCCACTGGCCGACCAAACGAGTACGACCTTGATGAGCCAAAGCGTGTTGCAGAAGCTATTAAGTTAATGAAGGTTAAGCATGCTGTCATTACTTCAGTTAATCGCGACGAGTTAAAGGACAAGGGAGCAGGCGTTTGGGCAGCAACCATCAGAGAAGTTAAGCTTTTGAATCCAGGTGTTACTATGGAAACATTGATACCCGACTTCAAGGCTAACTGGGATTTACTGGAAATGGTGATAGATGAAAAGCCCGAAGTGGTGAGTCATAATATGGAAACTGTAGAGCGTTTGTATAGAATTGTTAGACCTCAGGCCAAATATGAGAGAAGTTTGGAACAGATTAAGCGCACCAAAGAGCATGGCAGAAGAACAAAGAGTGGTATAATGCTGGGACTTGGAGAAACTGAAGAAGAGGTATTTAAGGCGATGGACGACCTTGTGGCGCATGGTTGCGATGTTTTAACCTTGGGTCAGTACCTGCAACCAACCAAAATGCATTTGGAAGTGAGAGAGTTTGTGACCCCGGAAAAGTTCAGAATGTATAAGGAAGTAGGCGAGTCAAAAGGCTTTAAAATAGTGGAAAGCGGACCAATGGTGAGGTCGTCTTACCATGCAGAAAAGCATATCTAAAAAATTTTTTTACATTATCGGAAAATCATTTAACTTTGAAAAATTGTTTATATTATCAAATATGAAAATCAAATTATTTTATGTTGTAGCAGTAGGCGCAGTAGTCGCGACAGTAAGTACTCTGTCATTTAAATCTAATGTGTACACGCCAAGAGCAACTTCTCAGATTGAAGAAGTGCTTTCTTATCAGGTGCCAGGTGGCAGAGTAGCGGCCGGTATGTCTGATTATTTCAATTCGTTAAGATCGAATATTTTAACAGGTAGCGTAAGTGAAGCAGAATATATGTCTGCTTTAAATGCATCCTTGCAAATGGAGTCAAAGAGAAGTATCAGTGCTAACTGGACAGAACTTGGTCCGGATAACGTTGGTGGCAGAATCAGGGCATTCCTTCAAGATAAGGATACCCCATCTATTATGTTTGCAGGTGGTGTAAGCGGTGGTTTATTCCGTTCAACTTCAAGAGGTTCTTCTTGGAGACCAGTAAATGATTATCAGGAAAACCTAAATGTTAACTGTATCGCTCAGAATTCTGATGGTATTATTACTTATGGTACTGGTGAAGGAAACTTCGTTTTCATCAGCGGAACACCAAGTGGTACTCCAGGTTTTCAGGGTGCAGGAATTTTTGTTTCTACAAACAGAGGCAGATCTTTTAGCAGAATAACCTCTACATCATCTTTTGGCAATATCAATTCGATGGATGCAGAACACAACGGTCAAAGAATATATGCAGGTACAAATGGCGGAATAAAGTATTCTGACAATGGTACTACCTGGACGAATTCAAGAAACGGTAACTGCAGCGAAGTAAAAGTAGCCACTAATGGCAATGTATTTGCTCAGGCTGGATCTGCTATTATCAGAAGTAAAGACAGAGGTGTAACATGGAATGTTATCACGCCTGTAAACTCAGATATTTCAAGAGCTTCTATCGCCATTTCTCCAGAAGACCCAAATTATGTTTATGTTATGGCTTCAGGTGGTGACAATAGATTAAGTGGTGTTTTCAGAAGTACAGACGGTGGCGATTCATGGGAAATGATTATCGGCGCAGGTACTTCTTATTTTGATCCATTAGTTGCCGGATTAACTAACCCACAGGGTGGTTACAACAACGTATTAACGGTTAACCCTAAAGACAAGAACCACATCATCATGGGTGGTGTATATCTTGCAGAATGGAAATTAGGTACTAATCCAAAATATATCGCATCATTAAATGATTTCGGTGGTGCTAACCCAACTTATGTTCACGCTGATAAGCACGTATTAGAGTGGGATATGACTACTAATCCTCCAACCTTAATTTGCGGTAGCGATGGTGGGGTTTGTTTTAGCTCAGACAACCTGAAATCATTTACTCAGAAAAACTTTGGTTTCAATGTTACTCAGTTTTATGCTGTAGCAGCAGACTATGAAGGTAATGTTGTGGGTGGTACTCAGGATAACGGTACTCAATACATCAACAAAAAAGGAAACACTAAAAAATCTGCTGTTGAAATTAAAGGTGGTGACGGTTTCCAATCAGAAATCTCTGTTAAAAATAATGCAGTTGTTTTCTCTGAAACTTATTATGCTAATATAACTCGTTCAAGAGACTATGGTAAAACCCAAAGTTGTATCTGGGACAGAAGAATTGCAAAAGTATTCACAGGTTTAAGTGATACAGCTAAATATTGCGATCATAATCACCCTTCTTCTTGGGCACCATTTAATACTAAGTTCCGTCTATGGGAACACCCATTATACGATAGCTCACAGTCAAGATTGTTCCTTGCAAGAAACGGTCAGTTATGGATGGGTATCGGTGTTACCGATTTCCAAAAAGAGCCAGAGTGGTACTTAATCGCTGGTTCTCATGGTAACTCTCAGGTATGGGACATCGAACCAACGCTTGATGGTAACAGTGTATTCTTCTGTAACAGCACTACTATCTACCGCGTAGATGGTTTGAATACTGCTACTTACTACAAATGGTCTAATCCAACTTCAATACCTCCTGGAATTACTGTAAGTAACATTGGTTTCAGTCCTGCAGGTGGTAGAGCAATTACCTCTATCAATTTAGATCCAAACAACAGCAATGTTGCGATGATTACTATGGGTAACTATGGCGCTACAACCTACGTTTATAAAGGTACTAACATGTTAGGTACTCCTACCTATACTAATATTACAGGTAATTTACCAAATATGCCGGTATACGATGGCTTCATTGATGTTGCTAATTCAAACAGAATGTTCGTAGGAACTGATATCGGTGTTTATGCTTCTGATGATGGAGGTGCAACATGGACTTCTCAAAATACAGCTGCGAATGGTTTCCCTAAAGTTGCTACTATGGCACTTAGACAATATATCTTCCCAGGAAGAAACAGAGGTTCTATTTATGCTGGTACACACGGTAGAGGATTCTTTGAATGTCAGCAATTCAAAACTTCAATTGCAGATATGAGAACACCTAAAGGTGCCCAAATCATTTCAGCATATCCTAACCCTGCTAACGAGCAAACTAATCTGAAATTTAACACCAAAACAATTGAGGATGTTACAGTAACAGTATACGATATCACTGGTAAAACAGTTTTCACTAAAGTATACAGCGCTTTAAGTGCAGGTGAGCAACATCTGACAATTGAAACAGGTGGCATTCAGGCTGGTTCTTATATCGTTACAGCTAAAGGGACAAACACCAATGCTGTATTAAGACTGGTAGTAAGACACTAATTATTAATAAAAAATATTGGAAGTCCTGTACATTTGTACAGGACTTTTTTTATGCTCCTTTCAATCGGTAATATCAGGGATGTTAAAGTTGTTGTATCAATCGCGAAGCAGGCGATTGAAGAGCCCGATATTTTAAAAGAATTATTATCCATCTTAATTAAAGGTAAAACCAGAGAACAGTATATTGCTTCCTGGATATTGTCAAGGGCTGTTGAGATGCGCTCTGATATCTTCAGCGAAAGTGCCCACAAGACTTGTTTAAAGGCCATTTACGCGACTAACGAAGGCGGGATAAAAAGGAATTTAATCAGGATATGGCAATTCTCAATTCCTGAATCAGAAGCGACACAACTTGAAGTGCTTGACAAAGCTCTTAATCTGCTCTCAGATGGATCCCAGGATTTAGCAGTCAGAGTTTTTGCCATTACAGTACTCGAACGATTGCTCAAGTATTTTCCAGAAATTAAAGAAGAAGTTATCTTTTTACTTGAGCGAGAATATTCGCAGGCTTCGCCATCTTTCAAAGTTAGATCAGACAGATTCTTTAAAGCTGCTTCGAAACTATAAGGGCAATATGTCCTTTTATATACTCAAAAGGGCACTTGGACTTAATTATGTAGATTAATAATTCAGGACAGGTTTCAAAAAGTGAAACACTTGACAGTATTTTTGCAACAGCATTGAAGGTACTAAAAACTAATAAAGACTTACAAGAGGTTCTGCAGCAGATTCGTTCAGAAAAAAACCGACTTGGTTTTGTGCCAACCATGGGTGCGCTTCACGAGGGTCATATTAATCTGGTGAATAAAAGCATAGATGAAAATGATATAAGCATTGTGTCTGTATTCGTCAATCCAAAGCAATTTAACAATGTCGAAGATTTTGAAAAGTATCCCAATACAGTTCAGAGTGATATCAATTTACTGGAAAAGGCAGGTTGTGATTACCTTTTCTTGCCAGATTTTAATGAAGTTTATACCTCGGCTTATCAGCCAGTCAATATAGATCTGGGTGCTATTGACGACGTGTTTGAAGGTCCCTTAAGACCAGGGCATTTTGACGGTGTCGTTCAGGTGGTCAATATTTTATTCCGATTGGTTCAACCTGATATGGCCTATTTTGGATTGAAAGATTATCAGCAATGCATGGTAATAAAAGCGCTGCGTGATCAGAAGTACCCTAAAATTAATTTGTCTCTCTGCCCGACTGTCAGAGCGCAAAGCGGACTAGCTTTAAGTTCCAGAAATAAACGCTTATCGGATAAGGGTTTGGAGAAAGCTGCCTTTATCTATAAAGCACTGAAAACAGTTAATGAACTTAAAAAACACATAGAAGCCGATGATGCTGTAAAATATGGTGCACATATTCTAAGCACACATCATATCGAGGTGGAGTATTTCGCCTTGGCAAACGCCGAGACCCTGCAACCTAGTAGAAAGTGGCTTAGAAGCGGTAAAAATGTGGTTTTGGCGGCAGTTTGGATAGAAGGCGTTAGGTTGATTGATAATATAGTTTTTTAAAATGGATTTCATTACGGCAAATACTGAATATAAAGAGAGATTGAACCTTAGTTTATCTAAGGTGACAGATTTGGATCTGGCTAAAAAACGTCTGACCTATTCAAGATGGAAAGTGGCAGAAAATCTCGATAAACTGCTATTCGAGTTTGAAACCAATGTTAAGAAGAACGATGCAAATGTCTTCTGGTGTCCTGATGTAAAAACAAGTATTGAGCAACTCAATAAACAATTAAAAAATTATAACAAAGTTAGTTTCCTGAACCATAACTCTGTTAACTACCTGGTTAATACAGCTGATATTAAAGTACCCGAACCTGTTGAAGATCCCGAAGCAGTGGTTATTGGTGCTAAATTCATTATTGCGAATACCGGTAATTACTATGCCTCTTTTAACTCTATCGAGGACTACGAAAAAGTGATCAGAGCGAAGAAAATTGTTGTAATTGCTGGTATAGATAGTGTCTTGAGTTTACAGTCGGAATTGTATACAGCTAAACAACTCTATGCCATTTTCGAGACTGGCAATCTGCACTATACTGCCGAAATTCTCGGTCGACCAGGCAGAGTCAGAGGTTTGAATTCTGAGGCTAGTTTGTTGCTGGTGGATTTGAATAAAAGTAAGTTACTAGATATACCTGATCACCGACCATTATTTAGTTTACTGAATTTTGATTTGCCACCTGTTTGCCCGATGCAGCAATTTAGCTACTATCCAGAAGACAGAACAAAGACAGATACTTTGCAGTATTTGTTTTACGCATTTCTTAATGGTTTGAAAGACTATCAGTCGCATCTCAATGGCAATTACGGTCTTCAATTGCTTAACAGATATCTACCATACGATATCAATCTTTATAAGCAAATACTTGATGCCAGAGCTTTATTACATGCCGATGAGAAAAAGAAACCTGCTATCTTAAATCTGTTTAATAAAGATATGTCTAATCTGGTTATGCAGCCTAAGAAATTTAAGGAAGCTGAGCGCTTTAAAAAGTTTGCCGAGCACAATTTCTTTGGACAGTAGCCTGTCAGAAAGCTTCCAAATACACTTTACTCAGACTGACATAAGATTCAGCATTTTTAACGATCTTTATTTTCTGTTCTTCCGATATACTTTTTACCACTTTGGCAGGCACGCCCATGACTAAACTATAGGCAGGGATTTTCATTCCTTCAGGCACTAATGCTCCCGCAGCTATAATACTGAACTCGCCAATTTCAGCCCCATTTAACACTGTGGCATGCATGCCTACAAGTACATTGTTAGACAGTTTAGCGCCATGGATTATGGCACCGTGTCCGATGATGCATTCTTCGCCGATATGACTTGGGTAGCCCGGATCGACATGAATAACAGCCATATCCTGAATATTGCTTCTGCTTCCCACTAGGATATCATCGCCATCGCCTCTGAGCACAGCGCCAAACCAGATACTGACTTCATCACCCAATGTTATTTTTCCGAACACTCTGGCTGTGTCGGCAATAAAAACTTCTTTACCTTTGCGAATAGCTTGTTTTAAAATATCAGGTGTAATCATGCAGTCTAAAAATTATTTAATCACAAACATAGGCGAATTATTTGGTATTCTCGGCCAAGAGGTAAAGCAGTTAAAAGGCAAAGAACAGTCGCATATCAATACCTTAAAAAATGCGTATTTACTGGTAGAGAATGGTCTTATAAGCGACTTCGGACCAATGTCTGAATGTCCAGCATATTCAGGTGAAATTAAAGACTTGTCTGCTCAGTGGTTATTGCCTGGTTTTGTAGATTCACACACCCATATGGTTTTTGCTGGTCCGCGACACAACGAATATGTGATGCGCCTGCAAGGTAAAACCTATGCTGATATTGCTGCAGAAGGTGGTGGTATACTGAATTCAGCCAAGCGATTGCAGGGCATGAGTGAAGACGAACTCTATCAGAGAACTTTTGATTATGCTCAAGCGGCTATCAAAAGCGGTACTTGTGCGCTTGAAATTAAGAGTGGCTATGGTTTAAGTGTGGAAGCAGAATTGAAAATGCTTAGGGTGATTAAGCGCCTTAAAACAAGTTTACCAATTGCGGTAAAAGCTACTTTCCTTGGTGCGCATGCTTTTCCAGCAGAATATAAAAATAATCATGAGGCCTATATCCGACAGATAGTAGATGAGATGTTACCAGTGATTGCCAAGGAGGGATTAGCAGATTTTATTGATGTATTCTGCGACGAGGGTTTTTACAGCACCGAAGAAACAGATTATATTTTAAAGGCAGCGGCGGCATATGGATTACAGCCAAAGATTCACGGAAATGAATTAGGCATTACCGGAGGTGTTCAGGTAGCGGTTGCCAATCAATCATTATCTGTTGATCATTTGGAGCATATTGGGGAAGCAGAGATAGAGTGTTTAAAAGCCAGTGAGACTATGCCAGTAGCATTACCTGGCAGTTCTTTTTTCCTTAAGATACCATACACTCCAGGAAGACGGATTATTGATAGTGGTTTGCCACTTGCTATCGCCTCAGATTTCAATCCAGGCAGCAGTCCGTGCAGTAACCTTTGGTTTATCTGGAGTTTGGCTTGTTTATACAATGGCTTATTGCCGGAAGAAGGCTTTAATGCTTTAACCATCAATGCCGCAAAGGCCATGGGTTTAGAAACTAGTCTCGGAAGTATTACAAAAGGTAAACGAGCGTGTTTTATTGTAACGAGAGCCTTCGAGCACATCAATGAGATGCCATATTGGTTCACACAGAATCACGCTGTGGAAGTATTGGTATAAAAAAAAGCCAATCTCTTGAGAAGATTGGCTTTTATACAATTTAAAAATCAGATTATTTTTTAGCCGGAGCTGCTTCTTCTTTAACTACGTTTCTTGTCATCTTAACGGTAACAATAGCGTTGTCTTTAGAATCAAGGATGTCGATATTAGGAATGTTGATTTGTTTGATTTTGATTGACTGACCAAGATCGAGGGTATCGATATTAACGTCAACTGAATCAGGAATGTTAGAGATTAGACCTTTGATTTTCAATCTCTGAACTTTTTGGATCAACTTACCACCTGATCTAACACCTGGAGAGTTACCAGTTACTTTTACAGGGATAGAAACCGTTACTTGCTTCTTGTCATCAACCAGAAGGAAGTCGGCGTGAATGATGGCTTCATTAACAGGGTGAAACTGCATGTCCTGCAGGATCGCCTGATACTTCTTACCTTCGATTGTCAATTGTACTTTGTACGTGTTTGGCGTGTAAACGAGGTTTTTGAAGTCAGGTGAATAGATGAAGAAGTGAATTAATTCACTTCCACCATATAAAACACATGGTACTTTACCTTCGTTTCTCAATGCCCTTGAGCTTTTTGATCCTAAATTAGATCTCAGCTCGCCAGTTAATGCTACTGTTTTCATTTTACTTTGAAATTAAATTAAATTGGGTTGGAAACTATTATCAAGCTTGAACAGGGAACTTACTGAACCGTGTTCGTGGATATTTCTGATGGCTTTACTAATCAGTGGTGCTACTGATAACACTCTGATTTTCGGACTGGTTTGTTTCATTGGAATGGTATCGCAAACGATTAATTCCTCTAAAACACTGTTTTCGATATTTTCGTAAGCTTTACCGCTTAATACAGGGTGGGTACAAACAGCTCTTACAGAGCGGGCACCGCTGTCCTTAATTAATTTGGCAGCTTTAGATAATGTACCGGCAGTATCGCAAAGATCGTCTACCAGAACAACATCCATATCGGTAACATCACCAATGATGGTCATGCTGGCGATTTCGTTGGCTTTGCGTCTTTCTTTGTCGCAAATAACCATTGGTACACCCAGCACCTTAGCATATTCTCTATTTCTGTTACTTGCACCCACATCTGGAGCAGCAATTACCAGTTTTTCTAAATTTAATGATTTGATATACGGAATAAACACCACAGAAGAATCCAGGTGGTCAACCGGCATATTAAAGAAACCCTGAATCTGAGGAGCGTGTAAATCCATTGTGATAACGCGGTTAGCGCCAGCGGCACTCAATACATCCGCAATCATTTTACTACCGATAGATACTCTTGGCTTGTCTTTTCTGTCTTGTCTGGCGTAACCATAATATGGAATTACTACCGTGATAGAATTGGCAGAAGCTCTTTTAGCAGCATCGATCATCAATAACAACTCAAGTAAATTGTCACCTGGAGGGGTAGTAGACTGGACCAAAAACAGGTCGCATCCTCTGATAGACTCATTAAAACTTGGTTGCATTTCGCCGTCGCTGAACTTGTTTAGGGTCATGTCCCCTAAGCCTGTACCATAATATTCGGCAATTTTCATCGCCAGAGAATAAGAGGCTGAGCCACTGAAAATCTTTACTTTGTTAAGAATTGACACTGCGATGAATTTTATTTCCTCTTAAGAGTTGCCCGAGCTGGATTCGAACCAACATACAGTGCACCAAAAACACTAGTCCTGCCATTAGACGATCGGGCAATCTTCGAAAAGGACTGCAAAAGTAATTTTTGTTTTCTTTTTTACCAAAAAAAATAGCAAAGATTATTTAAAAAAATTCTATAAACCTGATTGGTATAGTATCTTTGCCACGTTTTACTGATAATTCCATGTCTAAATTTAAACGTACTCTCGTTACTGCAGCGCTACCTTATGCTAATGGTCCGAAACATATTGGCCATCTGGCTGGTGCCTACATTCCTGCCGATATTTATACCCGTTATCTCAGAAACTGTGGCGAAGAAGTGATGTATGTCTGTGGTAGTGATGAGCATGGAACGGCTATTCCAATTCAGGCCCAGAAAGAAAACACGACAGCTCAAGCCATCATCGACCGTTATCATGCCTTGTTAAAATCTAATTTTGAAAAACTGGGTGTTGCCTTCGATATATACCACCGCACCAGCGACCAGATTCATCATGAAACGGCTCAGGAGTTTTTCCTACAACTCTACCACAAAGGTCTGTTCACTGAAGAAACCAGCGAGCAATACTTCGACGAGGAACAACAAACTTTCCTGGCAGATAGATATATTAAAGGAACTTGTCCGAATTGTGCATCTGAAAATGCCTACGGCGATCAATGCGAGAAATGTGGCAAAGCTTTAAGTCCTAACGAACTTATAAATCCGATATCAACCTTATCTTCTAAAGCACCTGTTCTAAAAACCACCAAACACTGGTACCTGCCTTTGCAGAACTACGAACCATGGTTGAAAGAATGGTTATTAGAAGGTCATAAAGCCGACTGGAAATCGAATACCTACGGGCAGAGCAAAAGTTGGATTGATGGCGGTTTGTCGCCAAGGGCTATGACCCGCGATCTGGACTGGGGCGTTAAAGTACCTGTCAACGGAGCGGATGGTAAAGTATTATATGTGTGGTTTGATGCACCTATCGGCTATATTTCGGCTACCAAGGCGTTTTTTAAAGAACTGGCCGATGGCAAAGCAGACTATTCTTATCCGAACAATTCTGTAATAAAAGCCGGTAAGGCTGATGATTGGCAGAAGTGGTGGAAGGAAGAAGATACCCGTCTGATCCACTTTATTGGTAAAGATAATATTGTATTCCATTGTATTATTTTCCCTGCTATGCTGCACGCAGCAGGCGATTATATCCTGCCTGATAATGTTCCTGCCAATGAGTTCCTCAACCTGGAAGGTGATAAAATGAGTACCAGCAGACAATGGAGTGTCGAGATGGAAGATTATTTCCAAAGTTTCGATGGTAAAGAGGATGTGATGCGCTATGTCTTAACAGCGATTGCGCCCGAAACCAAAGATGCAGATTTTAGCTGGAAGGATTTTCAAACCAGAAACAACAGCGAGTTAGTGGCTATTCTCGGTAATTTTATTAATCGTGTGGCGGTACTGACCCATAAGTTTTACGAAGGTAAGGTACCTGCAGCAGGTGCATTAACCGATAACGAACAGCAATTGATAAACGATACTGAACGATGCACCATTGCTATCGACGAGTGTCTGAGAAACTTTAAATTCAGAGAGGCTTTGTTTGAACTGATGAACATTGCCAGAGCAGGTAATAAATACCTTGCCGACAACGAACCTTGGAAAACTGTTAAAACAGATGCCGACAGAACTGCCACTGTGATGCACCATGCTCTTCAACTGGCAGCGCAACTTGCTTGGTGGATGGAACCTTTCATGCCATTTACATCTGAGAAACTTTATCAATTACTACAGTTTAAAAAGACAGAGTTCAAACATTCAGCCTTTACTCAGTTAGATAAGGGACATCTTTTGGGCGAAGCCGTTCATTTATTCAGCAATATCGAAGATGGCATCATCGACGAGCAGATTCAGAAACTCAATGCCACCAAAATAGCCATGGCCGAAAAGGTACAGGCTGCAGAGGCAAGTGCGTGGACAGCCGAAGCACAGAAGGAGTCGGTAACATTTGACGAATTTTCTAAAATGGACATTCGTGTTGGTACCATTGTAGCCGCAGAAAAAGTAAAGAAAGCAGATAAGTTATTAAAACTGGAAGTTGATTTAGGATTCGAAACTCGCACCATCGTATCTGGTATTGCTTTGCATTTTGAACCGGAGACATTGATAGGAAAGCAGGTTTGTGTACTGGTCAATTTAGAACCAAGAATGATTAAAGGCATAGAATCGAAAGGTATGATCCTGATGGCAGATCATTCTGATGGCAGTTTAAAGCTGGTATCGCCTTCTGATTATGCAGCGCCAGGTGCAGGCATCCGATAGATTATTCCATACTTTGATCGATGATATAAATCATCACAGCTACTGCAGCGGCACCTAGTTCCAGCTCGCGTTTATTGACGTTTTCAAAAACATCCGTTTCGGCGTGGTGCACATCAAAATACCTTTGAGAGTCGGGGTGTAATGCAGCAAAAGCTGTATTAGGAAATACTTTTTTCAGTGGCGCGATATCGACACCGCCTCCCCCTTTTTCGAGAGTACCAATGCCGTATTGGTCGAGCAGTGGAAGGTATTTAGCGGCATGAATTAGCAAGGCAGAATCTAAACCAAAACCACGCGGCGTAAAGCCACCACGGTCGCTTTCGAGAGCGGCAATATGTTGCTCATTTCTGGCAGCTGCTACTCTGGCATATTCGTTTCCACCTCTAACGCCGTTTTCTTCATTGATCCAGAAAACACAGCGCAGTGTATGTTTGGGTTGATAGCCGATGGCTTTTAACAAACGCAGTGCTTCGAATGCATGCATGCAACCAGCACCGTCATCATGGGCACCTTCACCTTGGTCCCAGCTATCAAAATGCCCCCCGAAAACAATCACTTTCTCGGGCGATTCTGTCCCATTGGTTTGTGCCATCACATTGGCGCTTTGACGGTCAGGCAACATCTTACAATTGAAATCGACAGTAACTCTCAAGCTTGTATCGTTTAAAGATAGATAATGTAAAACATCAGCCGCTGCAGTTGCCACAGCAATCATGGGAATTGGGGTGATATTTTTGCTGTATGATGTTACGCCAGTATGTGGATGCAGATCGCAGCGGTTGGAGACACTTCTGACAAGCACAGCCAAAGCGCCGTATGGCGAGCACCAGTCGGAGCCCTGAACACGCTGATTGACGCAACCACCATAGGCATGAAAGGTATTCACTTTAGCTTCTTCCATAGGACGGTTGAGGAGCACGATAGTATTTTTTAGTAAACCTAGTTGACCAAGACTATCTAGCTGTTTTTTGTTATTGACAGAGACAATTTTAGCGGATGCTTTACCGCCGACAGAACCACCGAGAGCTAGAGCAGGCATGGGTGTCCAGGTAGCGGCTTTAGAAGAAGATTCGAGGAAAGCTTCACATTCGAATTCGGGAGCAGGCGAGTTAGGGTAAGCCAATGCAACGATATTATGCAGTAAAGTGTTTTTGTCTGTTTTATTAGCGGTCATTTTTTTGAAGACATCGCTTTTGAAGGTCACGTTTCCTGCGGTACCTCTTTCCCAGCGTGGCACCATGACGCCTTGCGTATCTACTTTATCGAAGCCATAGGAAGATAGCATGTTATAGGCCCAGTTAACCCCATTTTCAGCGGCATCGCTGCCACTAAGACGCGGACCGATGGTTTTGCAGAGTTCACCAAGACGAGGGTAGGCATGACCTTTGGTGAGGGCTATTTCAAATAGTTGTTTAAATACCAGGCTATCTTTTTCGGAGTAGGATTTAGTATTTTGAGCAAGCAATTGAGAGCTGCTTAACAAAAGGATGAGAGCAAACAGACGCGACATGTGGTGCAAGTTATTTTAAAAAGCGGTGACCACAAAATTTCTGTTCAGGGAAGGTAAGAAAATTGTAATTTTGCAGGAGTAGTTGGCCCTGTAGTTTAATGGATAAAATTAGCGTTTCCTAAACGTTCGATATGGGTTCGATTCCCGTCGGGGCTACTATTAATTTTCAGATCTATTAAATAAAAATAAAAAGTAAAATAGACTCGTAGTTCAATGCCAGCCCGAACGACGTTCAGTCGGGCGGGTATAGAATAGATGTTTCCTAAACATTTGATATGAGTTCGATTCTCGTCGAGACCACAAAAATTAAAACCGCCCCCAAGGCGGTCTTTTTGTTTTTTTAGTTCGTTAACGCTTTGACCTTCTCCTTAATTAACGAAAAAAATTTCTAATGCAGGTTGTATAGAATAAAGTGATGGGATCTTGAACAAAGGAGTTATAGTCTATTTGTCCTTTAAGTAACTTCAAGATTTAAATGAATAATTAATTTTTTTGATAAATATGTTGTTATGATTTATTTCTTATATGTCTAGTAATTAAGTTTTTAAAATTTATAGTATGTTGGCGTAATGTTTAATTGTTTTTCTGATAATTCTATTGTTAATCAAATTTAATTTCAATATCATGTTGTTTTCACAATGCAAACCTTGCTTTGCATACAATAAATATAAGCAACATGAAGTTTAAAAATTTACTTATCACTGCAATGGTCTTTATGACATTCTTGATAACGCAAAACTTGTTTGGTCAAAAGACGCTCAATGTTAGAATTGGCTCAGCAGATGACGACCAAGAAGAGTGGTTACCAGCTAAGTCTGGTCAAACACAATCGAAAACAGTTGGAAGTTTAGATCCAGGAAGTTCTGATTTAGAATTCGGAACTGAAGCTTCTGGAAACGACCCACAAATGGTAGGTTTAAGATTTACTAACATAAATATTCCTAAAGGTTCAATAATTCTAAGCGCCTACATACAGTTTACTGTTGATGCGATTAACAAGAACAATGATCCTTGTAAGGTATTCATTAAAGGTGAAGCGAGCGATAGTTCATTAATCTTTAATCCTGCTGCTTCTTACAATATTTCTTCTCGTTCAAGAACGAATGACTCAATAATTTGGAATGTTACAGGTTCAAGTTGGGCTACAGTTGGCGCAGCGACAGCAGATCAAAGAACGCCTAACCTTAAGCTTCTAATAGAACAAATGATGAATAGAGGTGGTTGGAAATCTGGAAACCCATTAACTTTTTTAATGTATGGTTCAGGTACCCGTGAAGTAGAATCATATGATGGTGACGCACCAAAAGCAGCAATGTTGGTCATCACTTATATCGAACCTAAAACCATCATGAGTAGAATTAATGCTGCTGATGATGATCAGGAAGAATGGTTGCCAGCTAAATCTGGTCAAACTCAATCTAAAACAGTTGGTAGTCTTGATCCGGGTAGTTCTGATTTAGAATTCGGAGCAGAATCAGCAGGTAACGATCCTCAAATGGTTGGAATGCGTTTTACTAATATCAATATTCCTAAAGGTTCCTTAATCACCAATGCTTACATTCAATTTACAGTTGATGCTATTAATAAGAATAATGATCCTTGTAATATTATTATAAAAGGTGAGGCAAGCGATAGTGCAGTTATGTATAATCCTACAAGTGCTTACAATATTACTTCAAGACCAAAAACAACGGATTCAGTAAGCTGGGCAGTTTCAGGAAGTTCTTGGAGCACAGTTGGTGCAGCAACAGCTGATCAAAGAACACCCAATTTAAAATCTCTTGTTCAGACCATGATACAAAGAAATGGCTGGAAATCTGGAAATCCATTAGCTTTTTATATGTATGGAACTGGAACCAGAGAAGTAGAATCATATGATGGAGATGCTCCGAAAGCGCCATTACTTGTCATTGAGTATATTCCATCAAGTACTATGTCAGTGCGAGTTAGTGCAGCAGATGACGATCAAGAAGAATGGACACCTGCTAAAGCTGGACAAACTCAAGCAAAAACTGTTGGAAGTTTAGATCCAGGAAGTTCAGATTTAGAATTAGGAACTGAATCAGCAGGCAATGACCCTCAAACTGTTGGTATTCGTTTTAACAATATAAATTTACCACAAGGTGCAATTATTCAGAATGCCTATATCCAGTTTACAGTAGATGCAATTAATAAAAACACAAGTCCTTGCATACTCACTATCAAAGGTGAAGCAAGTGATACGCCTTCAATTTTTAAACCATCTGTATCGTATAATATTACCAGCAGAGCCAAGACACAAGATTCAGTTATTTGGAATGTTTCTGGAACTACTTGGTCAACTGTAGGTGCAGCTACTGCAGATCAAAGAACAAGTAATTTAAAGCCAATAATAGAAAATCTGGTTAATAGATCGGGTTGGAAGAGTGGCAATTCAATGGCCTTCTTCATAAATGGAACAGGTACACGCGAAGTAGAATCTTATGATGGTGATGCACCTAAAGCACCGCTTTTAGTTATTGATTATTTAAGTGGTGATAATGGACCGGTGCAAAAGCCAAGAATCCCTTTGACTACTTATCCGATAACCAAGAAGTCTAATTGGCTTTATTCTGATAGTGGTTTTAATTTAGGAACTACTTGGAAAAATAGTATTTATAAAAAAGACACTACCTGGAGTTTTGGAAAAGGTCCATTGGGCTTTGGTGAACTTGGATTTACTGGTACCGATATCAATCAAGGTAATACCAATAATAGATACATCACAAACTATTTCCGTAAGCCTATTCTGGTGTCTAATTTATCTAGTTTGACAGACACAATTGAATTACAATTAATGTGTGATGATGGCGCGGTTGTATATATTAACGGTACAGAAGTAGTCAGAAAAAATATTAATGCTGGCGCTGTTCTCTCTAATACAAAAGCAAATAAAAATGTTGACGCTCCGCAAGAGAGAGTTTATTGGTTGTATTATTTGCCAAAAACCGTTTTAAAAGCGGATACTAATATTATTGCTGTTGAGGTTCACCAATATGACAGTTTAAGTTCAGATTTATTATTCGACCTTGCTTTAAATAACAGAAAATATAAGGCTAATGCAGCAGCATTAGGTTGCATAGGTGGTAACAGTCATATTTCTTGTTTTACCTCTGTAATGCCAATAGAACAATATGATACTATTTGTATTCCTGCGACACACAAGTTTCAAGCCATCTTAAAAACAGGTGATGCTTATAGCAAGGGAGGCGCTGTTCCAAGTAATTTTGATTTTACCGGATATAGCCCAATTAGCGGCAGTAGCAAAAAAGGTTATGTTGCGCTCAACCATGAAAAGAATCCAGGTGGTGTATCAATTTTAGATGTTCAATTTAATTGTTCAAGTGGTACTTGGGTGGTTGATTCAGTTTTGCCAGTTAATTTTGGTGGCGATTTGGTTAAAACAGCACAAAATTGTTCAGGCGGACTTACTCCATGGGGTACAACAGTTACCTGCGAAGAGGATGCCCCTATAGGTGATGTAAATGGAGACGGATATCAAGACATTGGTTGGAATATAGAAATCGATCCTAAGACAAGAAAAGTGAAAGAATATGGCAATGGCAAACCAGAAAAATTATGGGCTATGGGTCGTATGAGTCACGAAAACATTGTATTTAAACAAGATAGTATTACTTCATATTATGGTGAAGATGAACCAGATGGTAACGTCTATAAATTTGTTGCATCTAAAAAGATGGATATATCAGCAGGTACTCTTTACGCGTTAAAGTTAAATACTGTATTAGATAGTAAAGGCGATCCTACAGGTACAACTGGTACATGGGTTGTTATACCAAATACAACTAAATCTGATAGAAATAACACCAAAATACTAGCGAAAAATGCAAGCGCAACGCCATTTAATGGTGTTGAAGATGTAGAAATTAATCCACTTAATGGTCAGATTTATTTTACAGCAAAAGGAGTAGGACGTACTTATAGCTTTAAAGACGATGGAACTACTGTTTCTGATTTTAAAACTTTTGTTGGTGGAGAAACCTATCCAATCAATTTTGGTTCTGGTATTATTGCTGAAGAATGGGCTGGTGGTAATGATAACCTTACTTTTGACGATAAAGGAAATTTATGGGTATTGCAAGACGGCGGCAGAAACTTTATTTGGTTGGTAAGACCAGATCACACTCAAGCATCACCAAAGATTGAGTTATTTATGACAACGCCTACAGGATCTGAACCAACTGGTATGACCTTTACGCCAGATTATAAATACATGTTCTTATCGATTCAAGAACCTTCAGCTGCTTCTACTACACAAAAGGATGTTAAAGGCGCATCTGTTCTGTTCAATAAAAGTCATTTAATTGTTGTTGCTCGTAAAGAAAACTTTAATCCAACTTCAATTACAAAGCCTACAATTGTTGGCCCTACAACAGCTAAACAACTATCTACGCAAACATACTCAGTGCAGAATAACCCAGGTAGTGTTTATAATTGGACTGTTACAAACGGCTCTCAGGTTTCTGGTGGTGTAACCAATACAATAGGCGTTAAATGGGGTTCTACAGCTTCAGGATCTCTTAATGTTATCGAAACTGCTAGCGCACAATGTGTAAGTAGTAATGAGCAAATTACTGTTTCTTTACAGAATACTTCAATTGATAACTTAAGTCAAATTCCAGGTTTGAAAGTGTATCCGAATCCAACAGAAAACTACCTTTTCATTGATGCTATCGAAGGCTTAGACTACGAATTATTTGATTTGAATGGTAAGTCGATGTTTGCTGGCAAGAAGGAAGAGAATTCTGTCGCCTCAATTGATTTGAGTAATCTATCAGCAGGTATTTACACCTTAAGAGTAAGTAACGGTATAACCGTTGTAGCCTACCAGATTAGTCATAAATAATACATTATTTTTTAGAAAAGGTGATTGGGAAACCAGTCACCTTTTTTTATGCTTTTTAGTTTGTATAAGTTGCGAATTTTTAGTTATCTGATCCCTTGTTTTTATAACTATTGTGCGGTAAAGGTGGAAATACCGGTCAAACTGACCCCCTAAAGCCGAAACAAACTGATCCCCTCTTGCCGTTTTAAATTGACCCCCTAAATTCTTCATAGTTCCACTGCAGACATTGCGCGAAAGCATCAGCTTACAACAGCACAGCCGAGATGTTCAACAGATATAATGTATCCATTTAAAAAGAAGCCACATTAAAATAGGGGTATACGATAAATCAGTTTCTGGTTTAAACGCCTGGTAGTTCTATTCCAAGCTGATAAACCTTCAATGGTTCTGTCTCAAAACCGGGATTAAATGTCAATGAGGCTACATAATCGCCTTCTATACCAAACGAAGCCGTTTTCCAAGGTAATTCTGTATTCGTGATTTCAGACAATACGGTGTGTTTCCCGTCCAGTGAAGGCACATTTGGCAAACAATCGTCTATGCCTTTGCCTGTCGCCTTCAGCAAGGCCTCTTTGCGCGTCCAAAGCAGAAAAAAAGCTTCGCTCTGTTTATTGCTGTTTTTAATAAAACTGAGTTCTTCCTCCGAAAAGGTCACATCAAGCACCTGCTCATAAGAGAAGGCAGTATCAATATATTCCACATCTACACCCAAAGGGGAACTGCTTATGGCGATCAATACCAGATCACGTGAATGTGAAATATTGAAAAAAAGCGGCTTCCCGGCCTGACGGATTAGCGGTTTATGATTTTCTTCGAAATAAAATTCAATCTTTGCCGCCGGTCGGTTCAGATAAGCACCAAGAAGGAATTTCAGCATACCTCTGGCTACGGTAAAACGGGTAGCATCTTTTTCCATAAGATATTTATCTGCCCTGAGTAATTCTTTCTCGTTCAAAAGCGTTTTCAAGAACTGAATCTGATTTTCAAAATCTGATATGCGCAAGCAATGAATCGCAAGTGCATCATTATACCTGCAATAACGATGTTCTGTCAGATGTAAGTCGCTTATCCAGAAGCAATCAACGGTGTGAGTGTGATTTAGAAACTGTTTCATTTTGCGTATTGTATTGTAAAATTTTATTATCGATTGCCATCTGCAGTGTTTTTACAAAACAGACGTTGTTTGGTAGCAGAAACATGCCTTCATGATAACCTTTACTTTTAAGCACTTTAAGTCCCATTAATCCCAGTTTCTTTCAAGCTCAAATATTTCAGGTCCTGCAAGAAATAAAGCATTGTCTTCAGAGGCTATAACTTGTAGAAGTCCCACTTCGCTTAACATCCACTTTAATTTCTCGGTATTAAAGGCAGTTTCAAGCCAAATAAAGGCTGTGCCTGATTTACATACATCAAGCACAGAAACCAGCATTAGGGCAGAAGGAATACAAAATATCCCTATTAAGGCCTCATCTGCTGATCCAGACAGTTTATTTGTTATCCTGATCTAGAACACTTTGAAGCAATGAGGCAAATCCGACATGGTTCGGTGGCAAAATCATATCATCATGATTTCCAGTCACTTCATGTATAAAAATACCTTTTAAACCATACTTTTTCCAAGTCTTTATATCCGTATCTCTGCGATATTCCATGCGTTCTTTTGCGATAAATAAATTCAAAGGACCATTGTATGGTTTAAACTCATAGTTATAAATAGCACTTTCATGCATTGCCATTCCTTTGAGTATGTTATCTGTAAGGACTGGATGCTGCAATTCTAAATCGTTCTGTATTCCAAACCTTTGCCTAAGGGTTACCCATCTGAGTTTCCACTTCAATTTGTAATGAATAGTCGCTTTAATTGGGTATTTGAAAAAAATCTTGATTTTAAATGCAGTTTTGGGCAAAAAATCAGAAAACAGCGTTTTCAATTTTAGTTTAACATCATTTTTTCCAATGTATTCAATTCGATCATTTTTGATGACAAAATCAAAATCAAAAAATATGGTTGATTTAACCTGTTTTCCGCTCTCCTGGAGTTGTCTCGCCATTTCGTAGGCTATCAGACTACCTGACGAAAGTCCTGCCAGCTGGTAGGGTCCATTTGGATTGTGTTCAATGATTTCTGAAATATAAAATGCGGCTGTTTCTTTAATGCAATTCAAAGGAATATCGTTGCTGCCTTCGCCCAGAGCTTGTATACCAAAGGCGGGTTGATCTGGATCTAATTCTCCAGCAATATGCGTAAATACCATAGCCCCAAGTCCGGCACCATGAATGAGGTAGACAGGGGGTTTAGTGCCCGACGGTTTTAGTGAGACCAATGACTTCCATTTATTTGATTGAATGCCAGAATCAATGTAATTCGCAAAGTCCCGTATGTTTGGATACTCAAACAATGCTGCGATTTTGATTTTAGCTTTAAACTCATCTCCACACTTTATCACAAATTGTATAGCCAGCAAAGAATGCCCACCGGATTCAAAAAAATTATCGGTGATACCGGCTTTTTTTACGCCTAAGACGTTTTCCCAAATGCGTTTGACTCGTTTGACAGTATTGGATAGAACCATTTCAGTCTCATCCTTGTTTAAGTCTTCCTTAACTTCCAGATTCGAAATTCTTTTAGTCAAGTCGGACAATAAATTTCTGTCCGTTTTATTGTTTAGATTCAATGGAATCTGATTGATTCCAATAAAAACCGAAGGCAGCATGTAATCTGGCAAATAGGAGGAAATAACAGTCTTCCACGTTTGTTCCTGGGATTTGTCTATTGCAAAAGCACTTATTGAATCTATTGATGCGAGATGTTCCCCCAGAATAGCAGATGAATTATTTGGTTGCACAAAGGCAATCATCCTTACATCATCTGCAGTCACCTTATGAGCAATCAACACAGCATCAGCAAGCTCAGGCAAATTGCGAAGAGTATATTCTATTTCACCTGTTTCAATCCGGTAACCCCTGACTTTAAGTTGTTCATCATTTCGCCCTAAACAATAGATTTCACCATTGTTGCTCATTTTACCCAAATCGCCTGTTTTGTAAAGGATTTCACCTTGTAAGTCATGATTAACGATGAATTTCTCAGCATTGAGCTCCGGTCTGTTTAAATACGATTTCGCAAGACCGGCTCCTCCAATACAAATTTCACCAACTTGGCCGGGAGCCATTACCTCATTATTGTTACCTAGTATATAAACCTGATTGTTTTTAATGGGTCGTCCAATGCTAATTTCTGTGTCTACATCCTTTATTTGCTTCATGGTTGCCCATATAGTCGCTTCAGTGGGCCCATACATATTCCAAAGTGTTTTACATCTGCCTAGCAGCATTCTTGCCAATTCAATACTCAGTGCCTCGCCGCCAGATAATAGGATAATTTCGCTTGATCCTTTCCAATCTGCTGCTATCAACAGTTTAAAGGTTGACGGCGTTGCTTGTATGAAATTGACTTTGCTATTTTTTATCCTGTTTTGTAAGGCATATCTATCTTTACTTTCTTGAGGATTTAGCATAACTAGAGTACCACCGCATATCAAAGGCAATAACAACTCCAGCAATGAAATGTCAAACGAAATAGTTGCCAGCCCAAGAAACCTGTCTGATGCTTTAAACTTCAATTCGTCGCGCATGGCATATAAAAGATTAGTAAGACTACCATGCTCGATCAGCACACCTTTGGGAAGACCAGTTGACCCTGAGGTATACATTACATAGGCCAAGTCGTTAGCGGTTTGTTTAAGGTCCGGATTGTGAGATGAAAACTGATTTATATCCCTTTTAAAATCTTCAAATAGGATTTGCTTACAATTGCTATGGAAATTATCTTTGAGATGAGATTGTGTAATCAGGAAATTACTCATCGAATCTGCCAGTACATATTCTATTCTCTTTGAAGGAAATCCAATATCGATTGGCAAAAAAGCCCCGCCTGCTTTTAGTACACCCAAAATGGCAATTAGTTTATCCGAAGACCTGTCCATTGCAATTGCTACAATGTCATTCTTTTTTAGTCCGCATTGCAAAATATAATCCGCCAGCGCATTAGATTGTTTATTAAGTTCCTCGTATGAAATTGCGTGTTCGTTAAATTCAACGGCGGTCTTATGCTTGAATTGCACTACAGTTTTTTCAATGCATTGATTAACAGGAAAAAAATCGGTCAAGCAAGCGAACTTTTGGGGATTTACTGGATCAGACTTTTTCAAACCTTTAATAAGATCCAATACATCACTTAAGTGTATGTCAGGTGATTCGACAATTCTATCCAGCAAATCACAAAAAGAATTAAACCAATTCTGTACAGTACTTTCTTTGAATAGATATGTGTTATAAAACCACTCCATTTTTAAATCATTTCCGCTGCCCCGGATATTCATAAACAATTCGAAATTTCCGTACGACTTTGGATTTGCAGTCATTTCAACGTTTAGCCCCGAAAATTCCACTCCTTTGTCTAGGTCTATATCGAGATTGTATACTACTGGTGCGAGTGGAATCCTTGAAGGATCTCTGTTCAGCCTTAACTTTTTGAGCAAACTTCCAAAGGTGAATTGTTGGTGTTCAAATACATTCAGAGCATACTCTTTTCGGTCTGACAGGTAGTCTCTAAAGCAGCAGTTCAATTTCGGTTTGCTACGAAATGGCAAAAAATTAACACAATGACCAATTAAATCGGCTTTACCGTTGAATGCTTGGTAGGCAGTTGGTACACCAACAACTATATCGTCTTGCCGACACAAGTGCTTTAAAAAATATTCAAAGACCGACAGGAGCGAGATGGCAAAGCTAACTTCACTTTCGGTACCAATTTTTCGTAATTGTTGAATGGTTTCATTTTTCAGCCTTCCCTCCACTGTTGCGCAACTATAGGTTCTTGGAACTCGTCTTGCAACATCTACCGGCAAATTTAACTGCGGCACTTTTTCCAGATATTGATTAAGCCAGAAAGATTCATTGCGCTCATAGTCCGTGCTTTGTTCAAATTCTCTGAGCTCCAATGCATAGCTGGAGTAAGTGGCAGGCAGGGGGAGTGCCTCTTTGTTTGGATGAACTTCCAAAGAATACAATTTCCCCAGATCTGATGCAATAGAGCCCAAAGACCATCCATCTGCTGCTATGTGGTGCACGGTAATCACCAAATGGTTCAACACATCCGATAGTTTGATTATAGTTGCTCTGATTAAAGGCCCCAATTCCAGATCAAAACGCAAATGGGTATCTGTCTTAATAAAATCCGTTAAAAATTTTGTTTGCGATTCTGGTGTCAGGGTAGAAATATCTTTTTTACCGCATTCAAATTCTAATGTCTTCAGGATGCATATCTGATTACTGTATATACTGTAAGTAGCGCGAAGGGCTTCGTGCCGGTTAACCAAACTCTGTATGGCTCTTTCTAGCTTATCTTTATGCAGCTCGCCTTTAAAAATGAGGGTAAAAGACAAATTAAAAGACTTGTTTGCATTGTCGTCTCCAAGAGCACATGCAGTCAAAATTTCAGACTGCGGTTCAGGGCACTGAAAGCACATTTCAATTTCAGGTCCTGAAAACGGGTTATAATCTATGGATTCAACTGCAAATTCAGATTTTTCTTTCATGATTTAAGAATAAGTTTAAGGAATTTACCAGGTCGTGAATCATCGCTGATGTACCAAGCTGGTATACCATTCTCATCTCTCCCTAATTTCGCTCCAGCAATAGGTGGTTCAGAGGCATTAAAAACATTGCTTTGTTTATGTTTTAATGCTTTCGTTGTCAGATTTGTACTTCTCTCATCCGGCACAAAATCAACGCTCTCTTTCATTGCCAATAATTCAGCATTGAACACACTTTCGAGAGAATGATTGAAAGCATCTACCGCTTCCTGAATAGCATTCCGGTTTGAATGTTTTAAATTTTCCTTTAGCGCTTCGCTCATCAATTTAATAGCAGAAAGATTTTGCTTGATTTTTGCCAAAGGCTGAACGCTATTTTGACTGTTATCTGCATCCAAACTTTGTAAATTCGGCTTATTGTCAATTATGCCAATGTTTTGCAAATCTTCAGTATCAGTTGCCATATTGGAATCTAAATAACTGGAAAGCTTATCAAATGTATTAACATCAAGATTCAATTGTCTGAAGGTTACTTGTATGCCAAATTTCTTGCGAATAGTTACCGAAAGTTGGGTTAAAAGAAGTGAATCAAGTCCAAGTTCAATAAAACTCAAATTGTTATTAGATCCAGACAAATCAGATCCTGAGGCCTCGCTGCACAAAGATTTCAGTTTTGTGCAAATGACATCAATCCTTGTTTTGCCTTCGTCAACAGATTTGGATATTGAAGAACCATCTTCTTCTACTATTTGTTCATCAGGCAAACGAACGTTACTGACCATAGATGACTTTATCCAATATGGCTTTCTGTCAAATGCATAAACGGGTAAATTAAGTTTCACAGATCCCATATCAGGGAACAATTTTTCCCATTTGAACGGCACACCATACAACCACATCGTTCCAAAGGTTTCTAAAACCAACTGAGGGTCTTCTTCTGTCTCATTGCTATAATCCATACCAGCTATTGCCTGTATCGGGTTTCCCGCAGCATGCTGTTTGAGAAGATTTGTACAAACATTGCCGGGTCCGATTTCTTGATACACAAAACGCCCTTGATACAAAATTGTATCCATAGCTTCAGAAAAACGAACGGTGGCGAGTAAATGTTGGCTCCAGTATTTCGGATCAGTGGCTTGCTTTTTTGATAATACCTGGCCACTCACTGTCGATATAATGTCAATTTGAGGTGCCTGCAAATTCATGCCATCAAGTACCATTTCCAATTGCTTTAATGCGGGTTCCATCAAGTGCGAATGGAATGCATGACTCGTGTTCAACAACTTATTTGGTACTTCAGCTGAATCTAATTTTCTGGCAAAATCAGCTACATGATCATCTTCACCGGCCACTACGATAGAATGTTTGCTGTTGATGGCAGCTATACTGAGACCTTTAGGCAACAATTCCAGTAATTTCTCATGTGTTAATCTGACCGAAAGCATGCTTCCCCTGGGTAGTTCACTGACCAATATGCCTCTATTTGCAATGAAAGTTAATGCATCGTCCAAACTGAATACCCCGGCTAAATGTGCAGCCGCAATTTCACCAATACTGTGCCCGCAAAGTAAGTCCGGCATTAACCCGTAATGCATCCACAATTTGGCTAGAGCGAGTTCAGTTACAAAAATTGCCGGCTGTGTAAATCTTGTATTTCTTAATGATTCCTCTGCATTTAAATTATTTTGAGCCGGGAAAAGTAATGTCCTCAAATCAATTCCCAGTAATGGTCTCAACTTTTCCGAACACTCATCTATGCAATTGCGGTAAACTGCTTCTCGTTTATAGAGATCAATACCCATGTTGACAAACTGAGACCCCTGACCTGGAAACAGCCATACTAATCCATCTGGAACTGCCTTTAGTTCAAAAGGCGTTTCCAATGCCGCATTTTCAGAAAGTTTACTTACCAGTTCTTTTTTATTACGCGCAATGGCAAATCGTCTAAAGGTAAAATCTTCCCGATGATGTCTGAGTGTATTGGCTATATCCGGCAATGTTGCCTTTTCATTGCTCACATAATGACTTAGTTTCTTGGCATACATATTCAGACTGAAAGCTGATTTTGCTGACCAGGCAACTAACTGCACTTTGTCTGTTTGCTGGCCACCTGCTGGTTCGCTTTCCGGGTTAGTAAATTCTTCTAGAAGGATGTGTACATTCGTTCCGCCAACGCCGAAAGAACTGACACCGGCAATGCGTTTTTTGCTTGGTTCAATTTTCCATTCTGAAGTTTTAGTATTCACATAAAACGGAGTGAAACTGAAATTTATATTGGGATTGGGGGTTTTGAAACCAAGTGATTTAGGAATAATTCTATGTTTAAGAGACAAAGCGGTCTTGATTACCCCAGCCACACCGGCTGCAGTGGTAAGATGCCCAATGTTGCTTTTTACAGAACCAATTGCACAGTATTGCTTTTCTGAGGTTTGCCCAAAGGCAAGATTAAGTCCTTCAATTTCTATAGGATCACCTAGGGGTGTTGCAGTTCCATGGGCTTCAATATAAGTTATATCTGTAGGATCTGCATCAGCATCGTTTATAGCCATCCGGATAGCAGCTGCCTGCCCATCGCTACTCGGCGCAGTAAAACTACCCTTTCCACCGCCATCATTACTGACACCTACTCCACTTATGACCGCAAAGATGTGGTCTCCATCGGTTATTGCCTGATCAAGTGGTTTTAAAAGAACTGCTGCCGCGCCATCACTGAAAACCGTCCCACTCGAATCTTCATCAAATGCCCTGGTTCGTCCGTCGTGGCTGAACATGGCTCCTTCTTGATAAATCTGACCACTGTTGACTGGCGAAGTTATACTGGCGCCACCAGCTATAGCAACATCACACTGACCGCTTCTAATTGCATTGACTGCTTCTGCTATAGCCAATAACGAGGTAGAACAAGCTGAATATACACTGACTGCAGGCCCTTTCAGGTTTAATTGATAGGCCGTTCGACTGGCGATGTAATCCTTTTCATTAAGAGTCATAACCTGAAAAGCCCCGATTTTATCAATTTCTTTCTTGTTTCCCTGTACGTTATTCAGATAATAGGTGTTGTTGCCGGTGCCCGCATACACTCCTATCCGTCCTGAATATTTCGAAGGTATACAGTTACCGTGTTCGAGTGCCTCCCAGGCCAGTTCCAGAAAAATCCTTTGCTGGGGATCCATCAAACGCGCCATACTTGGTGTTATCCCAAAAAAAGCAGCATCAAACATCTCGGCATTGTTTATGACACCACGAACGGGTACATAATTCGGATCGTCTTTTATCTCATCAGGAATGGATGGGTCAAGTTCATCGCGACTGAATGTCGTAATTGTTTCTTTTTCGTTTAAGAGGTTATACCAGAACTCGTCGACATTATCAGCCCCTGGAAACTTTCCCGACATACCAATTATGGCTATTTTGCTACCCGCCCGATTTGGCTTTTCGCTCTTTGCAAGTTCCAATTGCTGATTTCCTTGTTTAATGTATTCCGCAAGGGCAGAGATAGTAGGTGACTGATAAAAACGTGTAATCGATATTCTGTATTGGAATTTGTGATTAAATTCGGCCAAACATTTCTGCACCAACAAAGAATTACCGCCAATCTGAAAGAAATTATCATCTGTGCCAAGCTCATCAAGCTGAGTAAGTGCAGTCCAGACAGAGGCCATATTCCTCTCAATTTCAGTTTTGGGCTTTCTGTATAGGGTTGTTAAATCTGAACGTAATTTTTGTGGTTTGGGTAACATGCTTTGATCAACCTTGCCATTAGGTGTCACAGGTAATTCATTCAGGTTGACAAAATAATCCGGCAACATAAAATCTGGCAGTTGCTTTTCAAGCATTTGACGCCATTGTGCTGCATCAGGTATATGTATTTCCGATACAATATATGCTACAATATTTTTCTGCCCAACACTGTCTTCGCGCACCATAACATGAACTTGTTGTATGCCATCCATCTGCATAATAGCATGTGCGATATCACCCAACTCGATACGATTTCCTCTAATTTTAACCTGATCATCCACTCGACCAATAAAATTGAAATCTCCATCGGCATCTATGCTCACCAAATCTCCACTGGCGTATAGTTGAGAATGTCCCTGATCGAATGGATTCGGAATCCGTTTTCGGCTAGTCAAATCCGGGTTATTTAAATACCCTTCAAACAATTGCACTCCCCCAATGTACAGTTGCCCTTTGTTTGTCCTTTTAAGTTCATCGTCCAGAACGTACAACTGAACCCCGGGCATTGGCTTTCCGATACTTATACTTGTCGAAGTATATTTATAATCTGCCAAAACACTAAATTTAAACACCATACAGCCTACGGTTGCCTCGGTAGGGCCGTATTCATTCACAATTTGTGCATTAATTCCGGCATCTTTCAGGAAGGCAAAATGCCAGGGATGAAGGGATTCGCCGCCTAGAACGAATGTTTTTGTAGAATGCCATGCTCTTTTGTCAGAAGCATTATGTAAAAACATAAATTGAACTGGCGTCAATTTAATGAAATTGTATGGTGCGTATTTAACCAGATTAGGGTCATCAAAGGCTTCCAAACGATTAAAAGAATTAATCACAAGTAATTTTCCACTGCACAAAGGAACAAAAACAGAAGTCAACGAAGCATCAAATGCCAGTGAAAGATGTAAAAAACTTCCGGCGATAGCGCCATCATCGCTACCATATAAATTTATTGCTGATTTTACATAATTGATAATGGCATTATGTGAAATCATTACACCCTTTGGTTTCCCGGTAGACCCAGATGTAAATATTACATATGCGGTTTCATTCTGGTTAAATCCTGTTATTTCAGGCGCAGTGTAGTTGTAATCGTTTGCTATAACACTGAGTCCTGTCTGCTGAAAATAATCTGTTTCCGAGGCGTTGGATAGAATATAACGAAAATGACCTTCCTCCACCATATCCCTCAATCTGCTTTGCGGATGCTTCGGGTCTAGCGGCACAAAAGCTTTTCCAGCTTTTAATATGGCCAGAACACTCACAATCATTTCTACAGATGGCGTACAACTTACTGCAATATAGGGCTCAGAAAATGCCTGTCTTAGTATTTCTCGACTAAGCATATCAGCCCTTTCCTCCATATTTTTAAAAGAAAGCGCTTCCTCCCTGAATACCAACGCAATTGTTTCGGCATTAAGCCTAGCAGCGTCAGAGATCAGATTTTCCAGTCGTGCAGGCTTTTGAATATTCATAGTGTGTTTTGCAGTTCATTAATTTAGGGGATATGCCTCTGTTTAAAAAAATCTGTGCAAAAATACTAAAAAAGTATATTCTAATCAAGAGTTTCAACAAGTTGTGCACCTTTTATAGCTTAAAGCTATAACGAATAATAAAATTTGAAAAAAATATTCATAAATACCTGAAAAACAAACTGCTATGAAATAGGAAATGAAAAGAAAAAATCCGTTGACAACCCTTTATGTTTGCTTATAATTGGTCCAAATTATACTGGTTATTAACATTCACCTCTTAAAGGCTATTTTTATAACTTTCGGTGGTCTTTTAACCTAGGTAGAAAAAATTTAATTGAGTGCTATGTGCTGAAAGAAGTAATTAGACTGTTTGGTCTAGCAAACCCAATACAAACAAGGCTTTACAAGAAAGTGGGTAGTTGTTCATCCTCTTTTTTCTTATCTATTGTTCGGTAAAGGTTGCTATACTGGGTATTAAGAATGTTTCAAAATTCTAATATTCCCACGGATAGGAGAGCGAAAATGAGAGTGAGAGCGGAGAGCTTGTTTTCTAATCATCCCGTTTGTGTCAGTCAATTCGCAGAATGGTCTTAATTATTTTTGTTAAAAGTGTAGTTTAAACTAACAAAGATAAAATGTAGTTGAATAAAGTTGTATCGGTTTGTGCCCTTGGTTCCTCCTTCAAGTAATCTATAACCAATGTTTCCTTGAAGGTTTTTAGTAAAACAATATCTTCCGGATAATGAAAGGTCAATGGCTCTGCCTCTACTTGCGGCTAATCCATCGCCAAAGAAATCAACCCCCATTTTTTTCGAAATATTCCAGTTAGCTAAAAGGTTGATTAGAGGAACGAAACCAAGGCTAAAATTTCCACTTAAAAAATCTTTATTCTTCAAGGTGAAGCCCGCATCTCTGATTTTTGCAGACAAACCTATCCCCATTTTAAAATTGTCTTTACTGACTATTATTCGATTATAGGTAAAGCGATATGAATTAAACTTGTAAACAGCTTCTATCGGTAGATTAGCTTTAAAGGTTTTACCATCAAATAAAATATCCTTATCAAATGTTCCAGTTTCTACAATTTTTAAAGGCGCATAAAGGAGTGAAAAGTGATTTTTTCCTTTTAATAAATAACCAGCGCGCAACCTCAAAAATGGACTTACAGGCGTCTTAAAATCATTTTTCAGAGACAATAGCGTGCCATTACTGCCACTCCGAATATCATTAATATTTGTAAATAATGCACCAGATTCAATATTAACGAATGTCTGTGCAGATGCAGAAAAATTCGAATTCAAACAAAGTAAAAGCACCCAATATTTAGACTGGAAAATAAATTTATAAGTCATGCGATGCATATTGAGTTTGTATTTTTAGAAGTCTGTTGTTTAAAGTTTTACACTTCGCAAATTTCTTTTAACTTATCAAGTGCTTTAGGATAGTTTTCGTTCATGTAATCGACAAATTCTTCGGTGGTATCCAGATCAACTGTAATAGTAGTAGCGCCATTGGTTTCCTCGAAGCTATAATTTTCCAAACCATTAGCCCATTTTTCTACTTCTGGTCCCTCCATAATTTCTTGTCCACCTACCATTAATCCCTTATGCTGAATAGACACAAATTGCATTGGAATATGCGCTTCTATTCTTGATACCATACCACCTTTTTGACCATTTTCGTCTACGCCTACAAAAAGCATTTTTTCTCCCTTATTCCAGTTGCCTTCGTAAGAAGAGGTCGGATTAAACAGGGCAGTCCATTGCTCATAAGTTGATATATTATCAAGTCCTAGCATGGTAGTATAAACCTTCTCTGCTGTGGCATTGATTGTGATTTTGAATTGTAATTGGTTCATGATGGATATGGAGTAATTTTAATGTTGTAATGTCAAGCACGAATATAAGGCGAAAACGCCAAATGATAGAATTAACAGTCCAGAAAGTCTGTTAATCCAGGTTAGTCTGACAGGTGTAATTTTAGATTGAAAACGACTAACAGCAGAACTTAATATGAACCACCACAGACCGGAGCCTATAAAAACTCCAAGCACCAGTGATATAGAGGAGGAATAGTCTGTCTTAGTGGTACCTAAACCTAGTCCTGCAAATATCGCTAAGAAAGAAAGTATAGTTGCCGGGTTAGTAACGGTGAGGAAAAAAGTAGAAATGAAATTATTGAACAGACCTTTACTATCCAGGTTTGCAGCTGCAGAGGCAGGTTTTGCTATAAATGATTTTATCCCTAAAAAAAGCAGGAACAAGCCACCTACAAGTTTCATCCAAAATTCTTGTGTCATGATAAACGAGGAAACCACAGTCAAGCCAAAACCAGCTATAACGCCATAGAGTGTATCTGCCATTGCGGCCCCCATTCCGGTAACAAAACCAGATAGTCGCCCCTCTGTCAAGGTGCGTTTAATGGTAAGTACACCTATCGGTCCTACCGGAGCAGCAATTGAGAAGCCAATGATAAATCCTTTTATTAAGTAGTCTGTTGTCATTATTTTTTTTTCAATTTATTTTTCCTCATCACTCAATCCCCTCCCTGATCTCATCACTCAATCGCTTACTATGTCCATTCCAGATATGATTGCCGTCGGTATACTGAAAATTGTTTAGTTTTGGCATAAAAATTATGTATTGGATTAGGGGCCTTTTTGTCAGGTTATGTTTTATTTGTTGTTTTCAACGAAAATTTCTATTCTAAACGTGACAAGTTGCTTTTCTCTATCCACCCATATTTATCGCCATATTTTTTATCGTCTACTTTAAGTTGATATAGTATATACGGCTTATTCTCGACAAAAAAGTATTGCACTAAATCTGCATATTGCTTATTGGAGTAAAATTGAAGTGTATTGTCTTTGTTCCAGTGACCATAAAAGACATAATCTGAGTGCATATCGGCAATTAGGTAGTTGCCATGTCTAGGAATTTTGCTTCCAGTTGGAATCACGGAAACATGAATAAATTTAACGTTTTGATGATCTTTCATATACCGATATGCCACTAATTCGTATTGACCATTGGGAGAAATTTCTCTGTGCTCTACCACTAAATGATCGTCTTTGTCAATATAGTCATATTCAGAAACTTTGATCTTAATACCATTCATGTTTTCCTCATCTAAGTCAATTTCCTCTCCAGAGCGTAAATTCGGTAAAATATCAATTTGTGCAGATACAGTTGAATTGTCCAGCCATTGATAATTAATAAACTGTTTAGAGACAGTAAAGTCGCGCAGATTCTTATTTAACTCTGATTTTTTGAGTATTGCGACAAATCCTATTGTATAACCAAATGCACCAATATCCAGGCTATAGTTAAGAAGTAGCATTGAACTGTCTGGCGAATACAATCTATAATTCTCAACAAAGTCTTTGTCTGTCATGTATATTTCCTCTTTTCTGTCGTTAATATTGCAGGCTGCGAGAATTGTTAGAATAAGTATGTAGAGTGCTTTTCTCAATATCGAGTTTTAAAGGGAGTGATACATGTATTTAAAATGTTAGATTTAGGATAAGGGTCTACTTTTCAAAATCTAAGAATTTATTTAATTGTTTTATGAAGAGCCTTATTTTACACCTCGCAGATTTCTTTTAACTTATTGAGCGCTTTAGGATAGTTTTCGTTCATGTAATCCACGAATTCGTCTGTTGAGTCTAAATCGACTGTTACGCTTGTGATACCATCCTTCTCCTCGAAGCTATAATTTTCCAAACCATTAGCCCATTTTTCAACCTCTGGTCCTTCAGTAATTTCCTCTCCAGCTACTAACAATCCTCTATGCTGAATTGATACAAATTGCATTGGAATATGCTCTTCTATTCGTGATACCAAGCCGCCTTTTTCTCCTTTGTCATCTACACCTATAAATAAAATTTTTTCACCCTTACTCCAACTGCCTTCGAAAGAAGAAGTTGGATTAAACAAGGCGGTCCACTGCTCGTAAGTTGATTTGTTATCAAGGCCAAGCATGCTCGTATATACCTTCTCTGCTGAGGCATTGATACTGATTTTGAATTGTAGATGTTTCATATATGTTTATATTAAAAGTATTACAGGGAATTGCTAGTGTTTGATATTTTTTATTTAAAACTAAATAGAATTAGATAAGTTAGGATTTAAGAAGTAGTAATGCTCAAATTTAGAATAAAAAATATCAAATTTTCATAATAGAACTCAACTTTATTTTTGACATTGTAAAATTCTTGCGAAGTGTAACTACGGCTATTGCTTTTTCTGCTTTATTGCGGTAACTATTGTATGTGTTTCAAACGCATTTTCTGAGGTTTTATATGGAACCTTAAAAGTTTTGATTTCTTTAAATTTCGTATGAAGAAGTTGCTCTTGTATCTCTTCCAGTAGATGATAATAAAAATAGACCCTTCCATAGTGATTGGTTTTGAATTCAGATGCATCGGGGTTGCCTTCAACGAAGCTCAAATAGATCAATCCGTTGTTGTTGAGTAAATCATAGGCAGTTGAAATTAAATCCTTACTTTCGGAAGGAGATAGATATGGCAAGCAAAAACCTCCGATAATACCGTCATATTTTTCTTCAATTTTTTTGATTTCCCGGCAGTCCATGACTGCAAAACTGGCTGTTGGATTATTGATTCTGGCAAGCTCAATCATGTTGCTGGCGATATCAATTCCAAATATATCAAAGTCGGGCCTCCTGGATAAAAGATATTGAGTGATGTTTCCTGGTCCGCACCCAATTTCTAACAATTTAGCCAGTGGTTTATTAATGGCATTGCAGATATGGTCATAGCTCTCGTTATAAAGATCTAAGTTCATAAACTTTTCTTGGTACAAAGAGGCGATTCTGTTCCAGGTATCAAATGTTTCCTGCTGTTTATCCATAGTGGTTTAGTTTAAAAATACTTCTTTATACTCTCCCTAATCTCCTTACTTATTATTTTCGACTGCCCATTCCAGATATGATTACCATCGGTGTACATATAATCATTGCGCAAAGGCATTAGGTTGATATAGGGCACTTTCCGCTGCATACTGATGTCATGCATTTGCTCGTCAAAATTTGGGGCCATAGTGTTTTCTATCACATACATTTTCTCGTGTACTGGCAATCTTACCAAAACTACCCTGCCGTCTTGCGAGAGATAGTCAATTATCTGTTTGAGGATGCTCAAACGCTTTTCAGAAAGATATCCTTCTGTATACTCTTTCTTTTTCTTGTAAGATGCTACTTTGCCTTCTATGCTTTTTTCTCTATCTATCAGCGATAATGAGTCGATGGGTACCACATACCTTCCACCTGCATTGACATGTTTGTTTGTTGCCAGCACCGTTGTCAGAGATTTTAGTACTGGTACAAAATGGTAAATGTATTGGTAGTTCGGATTTTGAATGGGTGCTTCTAACAATCGTTCGAACCCTGGATTGAGCATCTCTTCTGCTTGGTCCGTGTATGTCCATAAGGCCCATGGATCGACGCTGATGATGTGCAGACGAGTGCTATCATAAGCAGCCTTTGGATGGTATTTTTGAATGAGTTTAAAATAAGTGCTATCAAACGGACTTAATTGCACCGTAAAGGCAAAATTGTACAGCCTGTTGTCGAAGCAAGCTGGCTCTATGGCTTGTGCTGCTCTGCTGGTCCCAATTATCAAACCGTCTTTGTGGTATTCTGTCATCCGGCGGTAAAAAGGGTCTAGTTCCGGACAGTAGAACTGTATCAGACACCATAATCCAATCAGCGCTGTCAGACAGGTGGTGCTTATAAAAAGGGCGGTATGTAGTATGAATTTACGCAGTGTCAGAATTGAAAATAGATGAAAGTATTATTGGCTTCGCCATTCAACATACCGTATAAGATTAGGATGCCCATAATTAAATAGGCCAGGGTATTCAATAGAGAATTTTTGGATGTGAAAAGTCGATGTTCTGTTTGCTTACGCAGTCGCATATCTGCCAAGATTATAGGTACTATAAAGACCAATGCTGCGATGTTGTTGGGTACACGCAAGAGTTGTTGGGGTTCGTGCATTAGACTACTTCCTATTTGTTGGAGGTAGTCTAATGCCATATGGGTAGTATCGGCTCTGAAAAATATCCAAGCCAAACTGACGAAAGCAAAGGTCACTATAATAGAGAAGACAGTGGTGGTTTTGCTGGGTGAAGGACGTCTTGTATCTGACTGGAAAAGACCTTGTCGATTCATTAAAATGGCGGGTACAAACGCTATAGCATGTAGCAAACCCCAGGCGATGAAATGCCAGTGACTGCCATGCCAAAGGCCACTGAGTAGGAAGACGATAAAGACGTTTCTCAGTGTGATGATTACACCCTTTTGAGAGCCTGCCAATGGAATGTATAAATAGTCTCTGAACCACGAACTGAGAGAGATGTGCCAGCGTCGCCAGAACTCGTTGATATTTTTAGAAAAATAAGGGAAATTGAAATTGCGGATAATATCAAATCCCAATAATTTAGCAACCCCCGAAGCAATGTCAGAATAGCCGCTGAAGTCGCCGTAGATCTGAAAACTAAAAGCGATACTGCCAATGATCAATGTTGTTCCATCGAGCGTTTGATAGTTCCTGAAACAATCGTCTACAAAAGGCGCCAGACTGTCTGCCAGCACTACTTTTTTAAACAGACCCCAGATGATCAATCGCCCAGCTATTAGTCCCTGATGGTAAGTAAAATGTCTTTTAGTCTGAATTTGTGGTAGCAGGTGAGCCGCCCGTTCTATGGGACCAGCCACCAGTAAAGGAAAAAAGCTAACAAAGAGACTATAGTCGACGATATTTTTTACAGGCTGCATTTTGCCTCTATAGATATCAAAGACATAAGACATGCCATGGAAAGTGTAGAAGGAAATGCCAATTGGCAAAACAATATCGAGGAGGTAAATAGGTATATTCAAGCCCAGCGATTGCATGAGTATACTGAGCTGAGCGGCAAAGAAATTATAGTATTTAAAAATGGCGAGTATACCGAGGTTATTGATCACACTTAGCCAGACAAATAGCTTGGCTTTTTTTCGGTTGTGTGATGCTACTGCAAAACCATAGAGGTAATCGAGGATAGTGCTAAGGGCTAACAGACCTACAAATTTCCAGCTCCACCAGGCGTAGAAGCCATAACTGGCTAATAAAAGTAGGCCATTTTGCCAGGCAATGGATTTTTTATTGAGACCCCAATAAAGAAGAAACAACAGAGGAAATAAAGCCAGAAATTCAAATGAGTTGAATAGCACTCAGATTACCTCGATATTAAAACACCAAATCAAGCGTTAATCCTGCCGATTCTGAAAAGCGAATGGCATTGGTGAAGAATGCCCCTCCTGGCTCTAAAACGATAAAATTGATTTGTTGGGTTTGGTAGTTCAGGCTAATGTTGTAGCGCATTTTGTTTTTACCTTTGATCTGGGCGCCAATACTGGGATTAAACAAGAAGCCTTCGCCTTCAAAACCTTTATTTGGGTTGAATGAAAAACCAGCGCTAAAGCCAAGCATGGGACTTACTTTCTGGTCCATGAATTTGTATTTGATATCGGCAAAGAGCGGAATTAAAGTCATTTCAGACTCGTTGAAATATTTGATTCCGGTACCTACTCCGACAAATAGTTTTTCGGTGAACTGATAGCCATTAACAAAATTGAAATTTGTCACATCCAAACCATACTTTCCAGATTTTAAGCCATAGCCCAGTTCAACAATCCCTCTGTAACTTTTGACAAACTCGTCGCCGCCAGGATATTCTAATGCGGTCGGGGCTGCAGGAAAAGTATCACTTTTAATGGGAACAGTGCTAGCCGGTGCTGTTAATGTTTGTTCTTTGGTGATTTTAACAATATCTCCGATGTTGCAAACAAAGATACTGCCTTCTGCTGTTGTAATGGTATAGGATACATTGGGTACGAATTCGGTAATCATACCTTTTATTTTTGAACCATTTTTGAGGTAGACCACATCTTGCCAGCCATTCTGTGCAGATAAGCCAAAACTAAGCAGGAGTAATAATGTTAAAATCAGAGATTTCATGATTCAATATTAGAGTAAAAACCCCAATAAAAAAAGAGCCCCAGCCAATGGCCAGGACCCTTTATGCAGCAATTAATCATAATAATCTAAACGAAGTTACGTCAATCGCATGTAGTTTGTTGTCTTGAGCTTGAAACTATGACAGAACGATGATGTAAGGCCCAAAAAATGGCATAAATATGATAATTGGAATGATATCTCTGAATTTTTCAGAACTATACAGAACAATATCAACGGTAACTTGTTACATCTGTAGTTATGGCTACAAAAACTCAAAAATCCGGAAAAATTACTGAGGCATTGATCTTGGATGCCTATGTTGACTACGTCTTAACCGAGCAAAAAGTACCCGCATCTATTTATGCATTTGCCAAGATGCTAGAAATTACTGAGGCTGACATTTATAAATTCTTCAATAATTTCGAGAGCATGGATACAACTCTTTGGCAGAATGCAGCCAACTCAACAGTGAGTATGCTTAAATCTTCTGAAGAATTTGGAAGCTACACTACCAGAGAAAAAATGTTGGGTTTATTTTATACACTCACAGAACACCTCAATCAGCAAAGAAGTTATTTTATATACAGTTTACAGGCGTCTAAAATGCCTTTGAAAAATGCTGAGGCAATGAAATCAATTATAAAAGACTTCGCTACAGAGATTATACAAGAAGGTTTGCAGGATAAACAGATAGAAGATCGCAAACTATTGAGCGATAAATATCCCGATGCTGTATGGTTAAATATCTGCTTCGTTCTTGGATACTGGATGAAAGACCAGAGTAAGGGTTTTGAAAAGACCGATGCAGCCATCGAAAAATCGGTGACCTTGATGATGGAACTTATGGGTAAGAGTGCCTTAGACAGCATGATAGACCTGGGTAAGTTTTTATTGAAAGACAAAGTTAAACCTTCCTTTAAATTTTAATCATCTGTTGATTTCCATATGAAAGAACAGGTTAAGATTCCAACATCGAAAATTCAAAGAGCTGCCAGTTTTGCAGGAACTGGAGCCAAGATCGGCGGTAATTACTTAAAGTATTACATTAAGAAAGCGGTTAATCCTGATCTTACCCGCGATGAACTCAACGAGGACAATGCTGGGGATGTTTATGAAACATTAAGTAAGTTGAAAGGTTCGGCTTTAAAGGTGGCTCAGATGTTGAGCATGGACAAGAATATCCTGCCTTCAGCCTATCAGAATAAGTTCCAGATGGCGCAGTACAGTGCACCACCATTGAGCTATCCATTAGTGCTAAAGACTTTTCAAAAGGAATTGTCAAAATCACCTCTCGAAGTTTTCGATAGTTTTAGCAAATCGGCTATGAATGCTGCCAGTATCGGCCAGGTTCACAAAGCCAGCATTGGAAATAAAGAATATGCAGTAAAAGTTCAATATCCGGGGATTGCCGACAGCGTTAGCAGCGATCTGAAGCTGGTAAAACCTTTGGCAGTAAGATTACTCAATCTGAAAGGTACCGATATCGATAAATACTTTAAAGAAGTTGAGATTAAACTTCTGGAAGAGACAGACTATCAGCTGGAGTTGAAACGCTCAATCGAAATTTCTGAAGCTTGTAAATCAATTAAAGGGGTTAAATTTCCAAAGTATTATCCAGAATTTAGTAGTGGTAGAATTCTTACTATGGATTGGATGGAAGGTGTTCCATTGACTGTATTTATTAATCAATGCGACGATCAGTCTATTAAGGATAAAATTGGACAAGCTATTTGGGATTTCTATATTTATCAGATTTTTGAATTGCGTAAAGTGCATGCTGATCCACACCCTGGAAATTTCATCATTGGAGATGATCAGCAGTTGGGTGTGATAGATTTTGGCTGTGTGAAAGAAATAGAACCTGCCTTTCATGAAGCCTATTTTAAACTGCTTGATCAATCAACTATTTCAGATGAAGTGGTGTTTAGCAAATCTTTGTATGCACTCGACTTTTTACTAAAAGAAGATGATGCGAAAACTGTAGGGTTGTTGAGATCTAATTTTGCTGAAATGCTGAGTTTACTTGGTAAACCTTTTAATAGTGTTCGCTTTGATTTTAGTGATGATGCCTATTTTAAGAAAATATATGAGTTAGGTGAGAGCTTCTCGTCAAATCCAGAGCTTAAGCATATTAACGGCGCAAGAGGTCCGCAAGACGCCCTTTACATCAACAGAACTTGTTTTGGTTTATACAGTATATTAAATCTTCTGAAAGCCAGAATCAATACTGAAGGCGTAAAGCCTTATATGATGGGTCAGGGTTTTTCTATGGCGTAATACTTCTCGTCTTTCAGACGGAAAACAGATTTATTTAAAAGGTAGCTGGCAGGTAGAACCGGTATAAAATCGGCGCCCAGAAAGATATCCGTTCTATGTAATTCTTTATTGATAGTCGAATCGTTTTTATAGATCCTGGCACTCACGTCAGGTAGGCCTTTCACTTTAGATAACAATAATGTTTCATATGGTAAAGCCCATACTCCAAGCCATTCTTCGTGATTGACGGTACTGTCCTGAATAAGCAATTTAGAATGGCCTTCTGCTTTTTGTGTTATCAGCTGGTCCATTAAATACAGGCGTTTCTGATACATGTCTTTCACTTTAAAGATGCCGATAAATGCCACTAAATAAATAATTGTAATCCCCGAGATAACAGGCCAATGTATTTTAGTGTCCTGAAGCTTGATGAGGAAAGTTAAAGGATACAGGGCTACAAAAATCCACGGTGTAAAGTTTTTTTCCATGAATATTGTACCATCACCACGGTTAAAGAAGATGATGATTAATAACCAGAATCCTACCGAACATAAAACATAATAAGTGAGCTGCAGCCATAATTTCTTTTTTGCCATCAGATAGATGCTCAGCATCATTAATAACACAGGGATCCAGTATATTTTAAAGAAACCACCTTCCAGTTTAAATTCGCCAGTAAAGAATTTGAAGCTGTAGATATCTTTAAGGTTTGTAATTATATGCCAGGTGTTATTGAGCTGGGCATACAAATCATCTTCGTAGCCGCTGCCAGAACTCATCAACTTTTTTGTCAATGCTAATAGAATCAGTGCCAGACCAACCGATAAGGTCTGTTTTTTGACGATGGAATTTTGTCTGTTTCTGATGAAGTGAAAACCAAGAATGAAAGGCAATAATATCATCGACATTGGGTGACTGAATAAAGCAATTAGGATACATACTATACATAAAACTATATCCCAAAAACCCCATTTTAAAGCCGATTCGCGAAGGTTTAACCAAGCAGACAACAGTGTGCAGGCAGAAATGGCTAAGGCAGTCTCGTTGACGGCTAAAAAGAAACATTCTCTGTAGCCTATGATTTGCATGATTAGCAACAAAGCCGCTAAGGGTGCTTGCTTCATTCTGAACAACATCAGAAAAGTCAATCCATGTAAGAGAATATGGCATACAGAATAGACCCTTAAGGTTAAAGGAAAAGAGGCACTCATTTCGAACAAGCCCCAGGGGATTAGCTGATAAAGGTAGAGGGCATAACGGTTGTGTTCGGCAGCAGGATACCCATTGTTGAAGAGGTTGAAAGCGTAATAAGCTGAGTCGATATACAATACGCGCTCTTTATACCATACAGCTGCCAGTATACAAAGCAAGGTCAGTAAAGCGATTCCAAGCAGGCGTATTTGTTTCATCAGTCAGACAAAACTAACTTAAAATTAGAATATATCAATGCTCAGCGATAAGTGCTTCAGCCTGATGCGCAAAAATTTTAACAATAACCGATTTGGAAGTTGGGGTATTGCTTTTTTTCGCTGTCGAGTCGATAGGCACTAAAACATTGGCTTCTGGGAAGTAAGTAGCGATATTGCTTTCAGGGATATTGTATTCGATGACCAGGAATTTTCTGGCAACTCTTTCTTGATGGTCTGAGTAGTTGTGCAAGTCGACTATATCACCTTGTTTAAAACCGAGTTTCAGACAATCATTTTTATTGATTAACACTACACGCCTTTCATTAAAAATCCCGCGGTAACGGTCGTCGAGACCATAAATGGTGGTATTAAACTGATCATGACTGCGAATGGTCATCATTAAAAATTCGTCGTGTTCCAGTTTAACTGTTTCTACATCAGAAACTGTAAAGTTGGCTTTACCAGTTAGGGTATTATAGGTATTGTCTCTGGCGCCGTTAGGCAGATAGAAACCACCCTTTACTCTGACGCGTTCGTTATAATGATGGAAACCCGGAATACAGGCTTCTATACTATCGCGGATATGATCGTAATGCTGGAGGTAGAGGTCCCAGTTGATGAGGCTTCTGCTACCAAGCGTGGATTTAGCCATCTGGCAAACAATTACGGGTTCGCTAAGTAAGTTCGCAGAAACTGCTTTGATACTGCCATGACTGGATTGAATCACCCCCATAGAATTTTCTGTGGTGACAAACTGTTCAACGCCATTGAGCATATCGATGTCGGTGCGACCATAACAAGGAAGAATTATAGCGGTTTCGCCGTGTATCAAGTGACTTCTGTTGAGTTTGGTAGAGACTTGCACAGTCAGCTCACAATTCTCAAGCGCTTCGGCGGTATAGGCAGTATCAGGAGTTGCAGAGAGAAAATTACCTCCCATAGCGATAAAGACCTTGGCTTTTTTCTGATGCATGGCATGAATACATTCGACGGTATCGTAGCCATGCTGTTGAGGTGGCTTGAATTTGAAAATTCGCTCGATGTTGTCCAGAAAAGCTTTGGGCGGTTTCTCATAAATGCCCATGGTGCGGTCGCCCTGCACATTGCTATGTCCTCTGACAGGGCAGGTGCCAGCGCCAGGTTTGCCAATACTGCCTTTTAAAAGCAGTAGATTAACAACATCCTGAATGGTTTCTACCGAATTTTTATGTTGTGTTAATCCCATAGCCCAGCAAGCTATTATTTTCTTCTTACTGGCTAAGACATCGACAACTAAGTTGACTTGTTCATCTGATATGCCGCAGATATTTAGCAGCTCTGAATACTGATATTTTTGAAGATTGGTTTTAAATTCTTCGAAGCCTGCGGTGTGTTGTTCTATGAATGGGAGGTCTAGTACAGAGCCAGGATTCAGAGCATCTTTTTCGAGTAGCTTAATCATGATGGCTTTCAGTAAAGCCATATCACCATTGAGTTTTACCTGCAGGTAGTGATCGGTAAGATTGGTTCTGATACCCATCATGCCTTTAAGGTGTTGCGGATTGGCAAATCCCATGAGACCTGTTTCCAGCAGCGGGTTAACCGATATGATGGTAGTGCCGTTTGCTTTAGCTTTTTGCAAAGCTGACAGCATGCGTGGGTGGTTGGTGCCAGGGTTCTGCCCTAAAATCAGGATAACATCCGTCTGATAAAAATCTTCCAGTTTAACACTGCCTTTACCAATGCCCAGTGTTTCGTTTAGCGCAACACCACTTGATTCATGGCACATATTAGAACAGTCTGGCAAATTGTTGGTGCCATACTCACGGATGAATAACTGGTATAGAAAGGCCGCTTCATTACTGGTTCTGCCAGAGGTATAAAAGACTGCTTCGTTAGGAGAATTAAGACTGTTTAGATGTTTTCCTATGGTTTGAAAAGCCTCGTCCCAGCTGATTTCAGAGTAATGGGTATCACCTTTACGCAAAATCATTGGTTGGGCTATTCTACCTTTTTTTCCGATTTCGTAATCGTTTAAAAGAGATAGATCGTAAACCGAATTATTTTTAAAAAATTCAGGGGTCAGACTTTTAGAAGTAGCTTCTTCGGCAATTGCTTTCGCACCGTTTTCGCAATATTCGGCGATAGCACTGCGCTCATCATCTGGGTCGGGCCAGGCACAAGAAGGGCAATCAGTACCGCCTTTCTGATTGAGTTTAGATAAGGCTTTTAGACCTCTTCCAACACCCATTTCACTGAACACATGTTTCATCGCCATCAGCACACCGGTAGGACCGGCAGCAGTGTCTTTAGGTAATGTTAGTTTGA
>JAIXYV010000095.1 GCA_027490055.1 Bacteroidota bacterium
CAAGGACTGGATATAAAAGACGGCGAACATTGCCTGATCGCCAGCGAAGCTCAAACATTTGCACAAGCTTGTATACAATTACTAAAGGACACCGAATTGAGAAAACACATTGCGCAAAACGGTCAAAAATACGCAGAGAGCCATTTCGGGAACGAGGCTGTGAGTCGCGTATGGCAAGAGTTCTACGCCACATTGATCAGACAATAAATACAAGTAATTATTTGACATCAATACACAGACCATCGTAGGCCAGGTGCATGCCATCTGGCAATTCACCATCTACCTCATGATGCAGTCCGAGTTGATGAGAAATATGCGTAAAATACGCTTCTGGCACATCGAGTTCACGCACCAGATCGACAGCTTCGGAGAGGGTAAAATGGCTGATGTGTTTTTCATGTCGAAGGGCGTTTAGCACCAATACTTTCGAGCCTTTTATTTTTTCTTTTTCAGCATCAGATATTGCATTTGCATCAGTGATATAGGTAAAGTCGCCAATTCTAAAACCAAGCACCGGCAATTTATAGTGCAATACTTCTATCGGGGTTACTTTGACATCATTGACATGAAAGGGGTGATTATTGGCAATGGTGTACAGATTAATTTCAGGAATACCAGGGTATTTAAAATCAGCGAATATATATTGGTATTCTCTTCGCAGAGCTACTTGTACCTGTTCGGAGGCAAACACATCGACAGGCAATTTATGGACATAATTAAAGGCACGGATATCATCCATACCAGCGATATGGTCTTTATGTTCGTGCGTAAAAATCAGTGCGTCAATTTTTTTGGTTTCAGACCTCAGCATTTGTTGTCTGAAATCGGGGCCACTATCGATAACAATGGTGGTATCACCAACTTCTACCCTAACACTTGTTCTCAGTCTTTTATCCAGAGGGTCATTGCTACTGCACACCTTACATGAGCAGGCAATCAATGGCACACCCTGTGAGGTACCGGTACCGAGAAAAGTGACTTTAACTGACATTTAGAGTTCTTCTTCGGTGCCGTATGTTTCACCAAATTCTTCGGCATCCTCATCGCCCTCCTCACCTTCTTCACCGAAGCCTTCTTCATCAAAGTCCTCGTCGATCATAGGAGCGTGTTTACTTACCAGTTTATTGGCTATTTCATCGAATTCAGTTTCATCAACTATTTTAAATCTGCCAATACCCTCATTTTGTTTAGGTGCTTTACCGACAGAACGGAAGACAAAAGGATATGAGATGCCATTAACATCATTCTGTATACTTTGAAGTTCGATATTTAAAGTCCACTGTTCATTAAAATCAGTAATCATGATATACTTCTGGTGTGGATCGTTAACATGTTCTTTAATTTTAACATTAGCCATCATCAGTTTGCTTGTATCCAGCAAACTGATTTCTTTTCCTTTTCTCCAATTATCATCAGAGCAAAAGAAGGCTGTAGGCATATCTTTTTTAAACCCGATAGAATCGAGAATAGCATTGTGAAAATCAAGGAAAGTAGCGCCCGGCTGAATATCTATCACACGGTTGATATCCTCTTCTTCCTCGAACCAGACTTTAAAACGGTAAATCATATACTTTGCAAATTTAGTTATATTTTTAATTTTTCTCTAATACCTAATTCAGCGGCTTTTTGTCTGACAAAATTCATTGCAGCCTCAAAATTATCTTCTACTATTCCATCAAGAATAGCTTGTTTAGCTTCAGTTTTTAGAATTCCGATATGGTGTTTATCGGTAATTTCGAAGGTGTTTATAATATCATTACCACTAACAGGTGGCTGCCAGTTTCTTAGATAATCCTTCTCTGCAACATCTTTTATTTTGATTTCAACGAGCGAGAAATTCTTTTTAATGCGCTCTACCTTTTTCTCGTTTTTGCTGGTGATATCGCTTTTACATAGCAGCATCAGAGCATCAATATCCTCGCCTACCTCCATCATCAGACGGCGCACAGCGCTATCTGTTACTTTTTCAGAAGAGAGCACGATTGGACGAAGGTGCAGCAATACCAGTTTCTCAACGAATTTCATTTTCTCGTTAAGCGGTAATTTTAGTTTAGTAAAGATTGGCTTAACCATTCTGCTGCCTCTGTCTTCGTGTCCGTGGAAGGTCCACCCCACACCTTGCTCAAACCTTTTAGTTGCTGGTTTGGCGATATCATGTAAGATGGCAGCCCATCTCAACCAAAGATCTTTGCTCAGCATCGCTAAATTGTCCAGTACTTGTAGCGTATGGTAAAAATTATCTTTATGACTTAGACCATTTTTGGTTTCGACACCATAAAGTGCAGTCATTTCAGGAAAGATGAGGTGCAACAAACCAGTATCGAAAAGGTATTCGAAACCAATGGAAGGCATTGGAGATAAAATAATTTTATTGAGTTCATCTGTAATTCGCTCCTGAGAGATGATACTGATTCTTTCTTTATTTCTGACGATGCCATCAAAAGTAGCTTCTTCAATTTTAAATCCGAGTTGGGAAGCAAATCGAATAGCCCTCATCATTCTTAGTGGATCATCGCTGAAGGTTTTATCAGGATCCATGGGTGTTCTGATAATCTGAGCATCCATATCCTGCAAGCCATTGAAGGGATCGATTAGCTGACCAAATGTACCTGCATTGAGTGAGATCCCCATCGCGTTAATGGTCAGATCACGGCGTTCCTGATCATCTAACAATGTGCCTTCTTCAACAAAAGGTTTTCTGCTGTCTCTTTGGTAACTTTCTTTTCTTGCTCCTACAAATTCAATAATAAGATCTTTATAGATAATTTGAGCTGTACCAAAATTTTCGAAGAAACTAAATTTAACATCCTTAAGATGCGTTGCTACTTTTCTTGCGAAGTCGATGCCCTTCCCTATAACCACAATATCGATATCCTTGCTATCTCTTTGCAGAAAAATATCTCTTACAAAACCACCGATCAGGTAGATTTCGAGTTTATTTTTATCTGCCAATTGTCCAATATCTGTGAACAGAGACTGATGTTCTTCAAAGAGATTAGGACTGGGGAATTGCATCCTGCAAAACTACACAAAGTAAGATGGACTAAAAACTGAAGATTAAAAATAGAATCCACAGAACCTTAAGTAAAAACCAGTATTAGCAACAAAAGGCTTTTAAAAAGCAGAGAAAATGGAGAAAGGATTGAGAAAATTAGTAATATTGTGTAAGCAAAAAAGTTCATCAAATATGTCATTTAAAAACAGGTTTTACATTTCTATAATTACTTTAATCGTTTTTATTAGTTCTTGCAATTCTGGAAAGAAAAAGGTAGAATACATCTATTTTAATGCTCAGATTATTACAATGAATGACAGCATGCCGAGTGCAAGTGCCATTGCGATTGACCAAGGTAAAATTGTTGCTATTGGAGGTAATGAGATTTTAGAAAGGTATAAAGCAGAAGATGCCAATACAATTGATTTAAAGCAGCAGTTTGTCTATCCAGGATTGATTGATGCCCATTGTCATTACTATGGTTATGCCAAGACATTAATGAGTTGTGATTTAGTGGGAACTAAGAGCTGGGAAGAAGTACTAAACAAATTAAGTGCATTTGCAAAAACGAATGGCAGCGAGTGGATAACAGGCAGAGGCTGGGATCAGAACGACTGGGCGAATAAAGAATTTCCGGACAATAGCGAACTAAACAGGTTGTTTCCAAACAGACCTGTTATTTTAAAACGAATAGACGGACATGCCGCCATTTGCAATAACAAAGCATTAGAACTTGCGGGCATTTTGCCTGAAGCTCCCATTAAAGTAAATTTAATTATGGACGGCGGCGAGATCATTAGAAAAGATGGCATCATTACAGGTGTGTTAATTGATAATGCGGTTGATATGGTAGAAAAGATTGTAACACCTCCGGGTAAACCTGAATTGATCAAGGCCTTAAAGCAAGCAGAAGCAGATTGTTATAAGAACGGATTAACGACATTGGCCGACGCGGGACTGGATATTAAGGAGTGTTTATTTTTAGATTCTTTGCATGATGCCGGCGACTTATCGATTTATTTATACATGATGTTGAATCCTAACGAAGCCAATATGGATTACGCTAAACGTTTAGGGATATATGAATCAGACAATGGCAAGATTTGCAGTTTTAAATTATACGCCGACGGAGCATTAGGCAGCAGAGGCGCTAAACTGAAGCACGACTATTGTGACAGACACGGGCATAGCGGTGCAATGATGCATCCGGCAAGTTATTATGATTCGTTTGCAAGAATGGCTTATGCCTTTACCAAGTATCAGGTAAACACTCATGCCATTGGCGATTCAGCCAATAGTATGTTATTAAATGTCTTCTCAAAATTTCTTCCTAAAGGCAATGATTTAAGATGGCGCATAGAGCATGCTCAGATAGTTGACATGAGGGACATGAATAAATTCAGCGAGTATGGCATTATTCCGAGTGTGCAGCCTACGCATGCCACCAGTGACGGTCCGTGGGTAGAGCAACGACTTTGCAAAGACCGATTAGCTGGTGCCTATGCTTACAAAAGTTTATTAGGACAAAATCATTACATCGCTTTAGGAACCGATTTTCCGGTCGAGTATATCAGTCCCATTTACACCTTTTACAGTGCGGTATTCAGAGAGAGTGCAACGACAGAGGGACAGGGCAGCTTTTTATTAGCCGAGCAGTTAACACCAGAGCAAGCATTGAAAGGCATGACAGTGTGGGCAGCGAAGGCTTGTCGATTGGAGCACAGAAAGGGACAATTAAAAACCGGCATGGATGCTGACTTAACGATTTTGGACAAGAATTTATTGAAGGCCAGCAAGGCGGAGGTAAAGGCAACTAAAGTTGTGAGAACAGTGAGAGCAGGGAAAACGGTTTATTTGAAATAAGGGATATTCCAATATTTTCTTTTACTATTATGGATGCTGATCAAACCAAGCCATTAATTCGATGCCTCGTTCACAATAATCAGGATCGTAAGTGCGGGCTTTCCCATTTTTAGGATAAACCATTCCAGTATTATGGATATGAAAAGCGTCGCGGTATTTGCCTTCTCTGAGGTATTTGCCATAGGTCATATCAATCCATTTAACGCCATAAAACACAGATTCATCTCCGCGGATATCGCGTACTTTAATATTTAATAGCAGGCATTTATAGCCCATGAGTTGAAAGGGGCCCCAGCTGGAAGCCAGATTCTTGAGCGCTTCGTCGTTGGCATCCATAAGCAGATTAGGCGTAACATGCTCGTAATTATCAAGCATATTAAACTTCACATTTTTAAGTTTTCCGAATACATGAGGTTCAAAGCGATGATCAAAGACTTTTCTGCCACTACATTCCAGATAGCAAAGTGCTTTAAGGTAGGAAGGATTTATATTGAAAACATCTGCTGCGCTATCGATTGCTGCACCGTAGTTTTTCAGCACCATCTCTTTACCACCTTTTCTTTCCTCATCGGTACCATGCACCTTTAATTGAATGGTAGGAATGGCATACACGATGGCAAAAACAGCCAGCGCAAGAATAAAAAAAGTAATTATAAGAGGTTTAAGTTGCTTCATTATTTAGATAGATCTATTGATTCGTCGCCTTTTTGATAAGGCATGTAAGTGATGATAAATTGTAACATTTCGTCGGTAGTTCTCATACTTGCACCTCCCCTGTCCAGACGCTCGCCAATAGGCAGAGGCGGCAAATTAGGGTTATCGGGATTATTGGCAGTATTATCGAACTGAGCTTCGACGATGATGGTACTTCCTTTCGGAATTCTCACTGGATTTTTAAAGGTATAAAAATACTGCCATCTGAACTGCCATTTCGGAATAGAGATTAGTTTAACTGTATCGCCGTTTGGTTTAAGGGCATAGGCTTTAAACTTCTTTCCAATCAGGTGCATATGAGGATTAACGGTTAAAACCGAGATATCATTGTAAATAGTTAATTTAGACACATGATTGGTAATCTGACCCGCTGGCACCTGAAGCGGCGGCACAATTTCGGACACCCCATTGGTACCCATCATTAATTCGTAGGTAGTTCTTTCTGGCGCTTTATCAGAAAAGTACAGGTACAATTTTGAACTATCTGTAACTGTTTCACGGGATGGACCGAAATGAATATCGTTGGCAACAAAAGCACCTTTCGGACTCAATAAAAATCCCCCAATACCGGCAGGATATCTGATACCGAAAGCTCCGGGTAAGTAATTAAAAGCAGAGTGAACACGGAAAGGAGCAGAACCATCATGATTAAGTAAACTCAATTTTTTAAATTCTTCATCGTATTTATCTGATTCAATATCCAATAGATCAATACCAGAAAACGGGTTAGTTTCATTGGTAAAACTGAGGTAGTGACCATTGACATGGTGGGCATATTTTACCTGACCGGGAATAAACTCAACTGCTCTTACAAATTTAGCTTTAGGAATTTGATAAGGCATTTTAAGGACATAGAATTTATCTTTATTATCACCAGTAATTTGAATTTGACCAGCATTAATAATCATATCAGGTTTACCAAGTACAGAGGCATATTTTGCGGATTCAGGCAAACGGCATTTAGCAGTATCACCTGGTTTGCAACCATTTTCGAACCACTGTTTTATAATAGAAATTTGTTCATCAGTAAGAGATTTCTCATTGACAAAATGGGAGTAATTTTTATCGGCAGGCCATGGCGGCATGTATCTGTTAGAGGTTACAAGCGCTATCATTTTTGCTCGCTTAGCCACATCGTGAAAAGAGATTAAATTAAAAGGCGCCCCACCATTTGCCTGGTGACAAGGTGTACAATTCTCATGAATAATTGGCGCAACATCGTCAGCAAAAGTAATATTACTACCTGAGTTGCAGGCAAGCATACTAATGAGACTCAATAAAACAACCAACAGGTTCAGTTTTGGGAACGGCAACTTTGTCATTTTGAAGGAGCGAATTTAAAGCATTCCTGATATAATTTGTATGTGCTTTAGCGCGAACACTGCCAAGGGAAACAAATCTATCATCTAGTAAACCAGAATAAATTATTTTTCCATTATTAGTTACAATAGCCTGGGGTGTGGTACTAGCGTTTAAATGATGTGTGAGTTTAAAATCCTCATCCATGATGACATGATTAACATCGATAGAATCGTATGCTGCAAATCTAATAACATCCTCTTTGCTGACAGTTCCGGGAAAGACATAGAAAACAGAATCATTTTTAAACTGAGAGAAGCTTCCCTGGTATTTCTGACAGATGGGACATTCGGGATTGAGGAAAATAAACACCAAAGTGTTTGTATTAATATTAACAGGATTTCCGTTTAATCGTTTAAAGTTTGCATTATTGTTGCAAGCGATTAAAAGAAAAAAAATCAGAAACCGATTAAACCTTTTCATTTTCACAAGGTCAAAAATACAGATTGAGTAACAAAGAACACATCAGCGACCAGGAATTATTTAAACTTTTTGTTGAGAGTAACAGAGCAGAGAAATATTTCCGTGAGTTAATGAAGCGATTCAGTCAGAGAGTCTATTGGCAAGTCAGGAGGATTTTGATCGTGCATTCGGACACCGACGAAGTGGTTCAATCTGTATTTATAAAACTCTGGCAGCATGCAGAAAGTTTCAGATTTGATTCGGCCATTAGTAGTTATATTTTTAGAATTGCCTACAACGAGAGCATGAATTTCCTGAAACAGAAAAGACGATTTCAGTCGCTGGACGAGATGTTGGATTCAGATGGCTTTTACATCAGTCAGCTTCAATCTGGAGAAGAAATCAATCCACATAGTGTAGAGGCAAAACTTCAGGCGGCCTTATTGACTTTGCCCGAAAAGCAAAGACAGGTATTTTTGTACCGGTATTTTGACGACCTACCATACAAAGATATTTCAGAAATTACAGGCACTAGCGAAGGCGCTTTAAAGGCCAGTTACCATCATGCAGCAGAAAAAATTAAAGAATATTTAAACGACAATTAAACTTCAGACCACATAAACAGTCAAAACAACATACAGCAATGGAAGAAATAGACAACAGATATAAAAACAATGGCTTTAAAGTACCTGACAAGTATTTTGAGAAACTAGAGTCTGGTTTATCTGATCAACTCTATCCGAGAAAAAATAAGTGGCAGATTTATTTTGGTAACGCCATCGGTATTGCCGCCTCTGTCACCATAGTCATTTGCATTGGCATATTGAGTTACAAATCGACACAGACCAGGGAAAAGGAAATTAGTTTCAGCGATTTAGATTCCATGGATATTGTTAACTATACAAGCAGCATAGACATTAGCGATGAAGAGCTTGAAGACCTTGTACCAGAGCAGGTGATTGATTCGCTTTACCAAATAGAGATCATTCACGAGCAGGTAAGCAATGACATACCAGAAGAAGAAATAAACGATTTAGAAGAAGAATACGATTTTTTAGAAATTTAAACACACAACCATATGAACACAATTAACATCACACAGAAAATTTTTCACCGAAGCGCACTATTGGCTTTACTGATAGGATGCTTTACATTTTTCTCTGCACCTGCTTTGCATGCTCAAGACAAGAAAGGCAAAGGCAATAAGAAAGAGAAGATTAATGAATTGCGCAAAAAGTACTTTAATGACAAGTTAGCCTTATCAGACGCTGAGCAAAAAGCATTTTGGCCATTGTACGACGAGTACAAGCAAAAAGAGAAAGCGTTGAGAGACAGTTTTAAATCTAAGTACAAACCTAACGATGTCATCTTTATGGACGACAAGAAAGCTGAAGAGTTTTTAAATGCGACCATAAAACTCAACGACGATCAGAACAGTTTATTTAAAGAATACATTTTAAAATTTAAAAAGGTATTACCCGTTAAGAAAGTAGCGATGTTACCTATGGTAGAGCGCGAATTTAAAAAAGAAATTTTATCTAAAGCCGGCGATCACAAAAAACCTGGTGGTCCGGGCGGACCCGGTCCGGGGCACGACGGTCCTGGTCCTGACGACGAATAATTTTTCATCCTAAACCTTCCATAAAAAAAGCGGTATCTTTCGATACCGCTTTTTTATTTTATCAAATTTAATTTTAAAAGTCGTATTGCACACTAAAGGTAAAATATCTTGGCAGTCCTACCCTTATACCCTGTGGTCTTTTAGAGGTTATATATCTTTCGTTAAGGATATTTTTAACCGTGAAATTAGCGTATAATCTGTTTTTGGCAAAGCGCGCATACACACCGGCATCCATTACTTTATAAGCTTTAATGAGACCATTTCTACCGTCTGCAGAAGGTGTCACAGAATTGATAGCATCTGTAAATTGTTCGCCTATAAAATTGGCGTTTAGATTACAACCAAAACCTTTAGGTCGTTCGATATTAAGACCTAAATTATGAAAATATTTAGGGGCATAAGGTGTAAAGTTGTTTTTAACATTCACTTTAATTGCACCAGAATTCACAAAACGGTCGTCATTAAAACGTGCATCGGTAAAAGTAAAATTACCTGTAAGAGCCATCTTGGTAGATGATTTCAGCCATTGAGATATATGCCATTTGAAGGCACCTTCAATACCTTGATTAAGCGTAGCGCCACCGTTAACCAAACCAGCGCCAGTGCCTCCTGAAGATTCAGAAACTGGAATAATCTGATTAGAAAAATCCAGACGGTACGCGCACAATTCATAAGTTAGCACTGATTTGTAATTACCTCTCAGTCCGAGTTCATAGTTCCAGCTTTCTTCAGCATTTAGTTGGTAGACTTCTCCAGAAGTTGAGATAGCATCTTTAATTCTAGGCGGAGCATATCCTTTATGCATTCCAGTAAAAAGAGAAAGGGATTTATTAATTAAGAAATTAGCGCCAATTCCGGGAATTAAATTAAAGATTGCATTATTAGATATCAGGTTTGTATCTAGAACCTTTGCCACCGAATTAACAGTAAATGTATTTCTAAGAATTTGTCTTTGGTAATTGTATTGTTCCAGACGCAGTCCAGCTGTAATACTTAATTTCTTCGAGATATTAGCTTGATTTTGGGCATAGGCGCTGAAGGCTAATCCTGTTCTGACTTCATCTTCCACCAGATCGCCACTCAAGGCATCTGCTTTTTTACCATTGATTCTTTGTTCGTAGGCTCTTTCGAAAAGATAGCGAACACCAGTTTGTAATTCATTTTTGATACTTTTAACAGAATACTTATAGGTCAATTTAGATTCTGCTCCCATTACATCAAAACTTCTATTGCGTTGTGCATTTTGATTGCGCATGAACACTGCACCGCCATTAATGCTTGAATCGCCCCATATTTGCCCAGTTTTATTTGAGACGGTTTTAGACGAAGAGAAATCTTGTCTTTGCCAGTTTCTTGAAATGGTGTAGGCGTATACTGTAGTATTTATTTTAAGAGCGGGACTTCTTTCATAGACATGAGAAACAGAAGCAGACAATCTTTTAATATCTAAATTATCATCCGGTGCCATTAGGACAAAATCGTTGTCACCTCTATCGTACATCGACTGAGTGAGGCCGATATAGGTAGAGTTGGAATTTTCGTTGTAGACACCAAGCTTCATCATCAGACTTGATTTCAGTCCGGTTTTCACAATAATTTTGGAAGAAAAATCGGTGATTCCAAAACTGGCATAACCAAGTTGATCTGCTCTTTTATGTAATAAGGTGGTAGTGATTCCGGTATTTTTATAGGTATTACTATAGGTTAGCAAGGCATTTGTCAAACCACCAGAACCGAGTAATAACTTCAGTTTTCCTGATTCGTTGCTTGTAGGATTAGCCGTGATATAGTTGACCACACCACCGATTGTTTGTGGTCCGTAGATGATTTGTCCGCTACCTTTTAATACTTCGACACCACTCATACGATCGATAACAGGCGAATAGTACATCTCAGGTTCGCCATAGGGATTTAGAGCGACAGGAATACCATCTTCGAGAACCAGTACACCGCGACTTCTATCAGGATCAAGACCACGGATACCGATATTAATACGCATACCTGCGCCTTCCTCATCGACAACATGCACACCTGCAACTTTTCTAAAGACCTCGTTAGCTGAAAGCACCTGAAGGTTTTTAATTTCGGCAGTCATAATTCTTGAAGCTGAACCTGGCAGATTACAATTAAGCGAATTTTTAGAGTGAACAATCACATTTTCAAATTTAGTTTCCAGAGAATCTGTCTGCCACATGGAAGGAATGGTATCAGTATTTTGTTGAGCAATGGCTGTTACAGAAAAGAAAAACAGCGGGAGAATACCTTTA